>JAYTHD010000425.1:0-5533 GCA_043732975.1 Verrucomicrobiota bacterium | reverse complement strand
CATTCCGGCGGCGCAGGCGCGGCGGATTCCGGTGGTCAATGTACCCGAGTACGCGGAGGAAACCGTCGCGGAGGGTGCCTTCACGCTGCTGCTGGCGCTGGCCAAAAAGCTGCTGCCGCTGCAGCGCGCCATGCAGACCGACGGCTGGGCATGGCCCGCATCCCGCTGGCTGGCGTCCGACATCGCCGGCAAGACAGTGGGCCTCGTGGGTGTGGGACGGATTGGCCGCAATCTGGCGCGTATGGCCGGTGCGGGGTTTCGGGCTCGCGTCATCGGCTACGATCCCCACGTCCCGGTTGACGTCATGCGAGCCGCGGGCGTGGAGAAGCGGGAGAATCTGCGTGAACTTCTCGCCCAGAGTGACTTCGTTTCGCTGCACAGTGTCTTGAACGCGGAGACTCGTCATCTCATCGGCTCGGCCGAATTGGCGGTGATGAAGCGCTCGGCCTTTTTGATCAACGTCTCCCGGGGCGCTCTGGTGGATGAACGGGCGTTGCTGGAAGCCTTGCAACGCGGGACCCTCGCCGGAGCCGGGCTGGATGTGTTCAGCCAGGAGCCGCTGAGTCGCACCGGACATCCGTTGAGTCCGCTCTATGCGATGGAAAATGTCGTCCTGCTGCCGCATGTGACCTTCTTCACCCGGGAGGCCATGCAGCGGCTGGAGGAGGAGGCGCTGGAGCGTTGTCGGGAAATCCTGGAGGGAAGGCCGGTCCGCGTGAAGTCGCGGGATCCCCGGCTCCGGGCGCAGGCGGCCGGAGTGATGTTCGATCCTTGACCTCTGTTTTCCGCAAATCAGGCGAGCCGGATTTTCTCCAAATTTTTCTCCGGAAATCAGCGTCCGACCCGCTAGCTTTTCCGTCAGGCCGTGATTTGGAGGCGCCGGAAGATTGCCCGCCTCTGGATCTGACCGGCGGCAGCAGGGCGGTGGGTGGTGGTCGGCTCGAATCTTTTTAACAGCATTGTCGCCATGGAAGCTCGTAGCGTCGCTCGCGAAGCCGCCAGAAATCTGGCGTCGGTGGCGGCGTGGGTGATGGCGTCGGTGGCGGGCGTGGCTCCTGCCGCCACTACCACAGCGGGTGCTGATTTTTTTGAGCAGAAGATCCGGCCCGTTTTGGTCGAACATTGCTACGAATGCCACAGCGGAACCAGTACTCCAGTCAAGGGCGGACTGCGCTTGGACAGTGTTTCCGGGATCTTGGCCGGAGGTGAAAAGGGACCGGACATCGTCGCCGGGCATCCCGAGTCGAGCCGGCTCTGGAAGGCCCTCGCGCATCAGGATCCGGACCTGAAGATGCCTCACAAGAAGGACCGTTTGCCCGACGCTGTGGTGAAGGATTTCGAGCGGTGGATTCGCGAGGGGGCAGTCGTCCCCGGGGCGGTTGAGACGGCGGGAACAACGCCGTCGCCGTCCATGGCAGCGACAACCAAAGCGGGCGCCTTCGATCTGATCCAACGCAAGGCCCGATTGTCCTGGATTTGGGAAACACCGCACCGGCACACGCCGCCCGGAGTGAAGGCGACCCAATGGCCCCGGAGTTCCGTGGATCAATTCATCCTCGCCGGTCTGGAAAAGGCCGGCCTGCAGCCCGGGCCTGCGGCCGAACCGGCGATCTGGCTGCGGCGGGTTTCTTTTGCGTTGGTGGGATTGCCTCCGACTCCGGAGGAGGTCACGGAGTTCCTCCAAGACTCGAGTTCCGGCGCGCGGGAACGGGTGGTGGACCGGCTGCTGGCCTCCCCGCATTTCGGAGAGCGCTGGGGTCGACACTGGCTGGATTTGATGCGCTATGCGGAGTCCCGCGGACATGAGAGCGATTACATCATTCCCAATGCGTTCGAGTATCGGGATTACGTCATCCGGGCGATCAACGCGGATCTGCCGTACAACGATTTTGTGCGGGAGCACCTGGCGGGCGATCTCCTGTCTTCCCCGCGTCACCATCTGATCGAAGGCTTCAATGAATCCATTTTGGGAACCGGCTGGGCCTTTCTGGGCGAGGAAATCCATGCCCCGGTCGACACCCGTCAGGATGAAAACGAGCGCATCGACAACCGCATCGACGTCCTGACAAAATCGTTTTTGGGGCTGACGGTGGCGTGTGCCCGGTGTCACGATCACAAGTTCGACGCCATTTCCCAGCGGGATTATTACGCGTTGGCGGGATTCTTCATCAGTTCCAATCAACGCCTGGCCCGGTTCGAAACGATGGATCAGGAACGCGAAACCGCTCGGGAACTGGACGCCCTGAAGTCCCGGACGATGCCGAAAGTGGCGGCTGGAATGGTGGCTGTTCAATCGCCGATTCTGGCGCAGTCGCCCGCGTATTTATCCGCTGCGGTGGAAGTCGCCCGGGTCGGAACCGGCACCAATGCGCCGATCCCAACGGCGGTGCCGGCCGGGGTTCGGCTTCGGTTCGCAGATCTCCCACCGGACCGGCGCAGTGCGGTCGAACAGGTCTCGAGTCGCCGCCATCTCGACGGCGCGCTGCTGGGACAGTGGACCGCCGCGTTGCTCGAAGCGGCGCGGAATCCCGACGATCTCCTGCGGCCCTTCGCCGAAGTGGCCGAACTGACGGGGTCCGACGACCAGAGTCGGGCGAATCGTACCAATCGAAAAACCCAAGGCGATGGGTCCGGCCATGAGGGGTTGAGCCTCCCGGAAGGCGCCCAGATTCGGCTGAACTTCGGCGACCGGACCAACGCGTGGTATGCCGACGGCGTGGCCTTTGGGCTGGGTCCGCGGGCGACGGGCGATTGGGAGATCACCGCGCCCTGGGGCACGAACCGGGCCGGCGTGCGCGTCCTGACCCGGGGCGGTGCCTACTCGGTATCGGATTGGCGTGAGCTGGACCTGAAGCCCGGCGTGGAACATGAGCCCACGATGTATGGCGGTTGGAAGCGGGACGGCGTGATGGTGCGTTCGCCGAAGTTCCAACTGACCAGCGGACGGTTGCATTATCTGGTGCGCGGCGGCGTCCGGGTCTTTGCCGCGGTGGATTCGCAGCGGCTGGTCACCGGGCCGGTGCAGACGGCGCAGGTGCGGGAGTGGGGATTTGAAAATCGGTGGCGCTGGGTGTCCCACGATCTTTCCGAGTACGCCGGACATCGGTTGGAAATTGAATTTTCACCCGGGCCGGAATTCGACGCCGCCGTCGCGCGGGTGGTGGAATCGGAAACGCCGCCGGCCGCGCCGGAATCTCCCGTCGAGGCGCTGGCACATATACTCCGCGAACGCTCGGCCGGCTCACTCGCGGCGGCGGCCGAGGTTTATCGTGAGCTGTTCCAAAAGGCCGCGATCAACGGAGCGGCGGGCCTGCCCCGAGCCTTCGCGGCCGAGCTGCGACATTGGCTGGTGCAGCGACCCGAGCTTTGGTCGGGCCGGGAAGGTGAATGGCCCGAGCCAGTGGCCGGTATCATGCGGGAATATCTGGAGGCCCGCACACAGCTGTTGGCTGGAGTTTCCTGGAAATCGCGGACAGCTCCCGCTTTGATGGACGGCAACGGCGTTGACGAATATCTGCTGGCGCGCGGTAAGCACCAAACGCCCAAGGGCCTGGTTCCCCGGCGTTTTCTGGAATCCATCAGCGGTCCGGCACCGATGGACGCGATCCGAACCAGCGGGCGCCGGGAATTGGCCGAGGCGATCGTGGACCCGGCGAATCCGCTGATCGCCCGGGTGCTGGTCAATCGCGTGTGGCATCATCTTTTTGGCCGCGGACTGGTGGCCACGGTGGACAACTTTGGCTGGCTGGGTCAACGCCCCACGGACCCGGAATTGCTCGATGATCTGGCGGCGACGTTTGTGGAGGAGGACGGATGGTCGATGAAGCGGCTGATCCGTCGGTTGGTGCTGACGCAGACCTACGGGATGTCGAGTCAACCGGGCGACGCCGCGACCGAACAGGGCGATCCCGAGAACCTGCTCCTGCATCGGATGAATTTGAAGCGGTTGGAGGGCGAAGTCATTCGCGACGCGCTGCTGGTGGTTTCCGGGCGCTTCAATCCACGCATGTACGGCGTCTCGGTGCCCTTGCACGCCTCCCAGGTCATGGAGGCCCGCGGCCTGCGCAGTGAACGCGGTCCGTTGGATGGCGATGGACGACGGAGCGTGTACGTGGCGGCGCGACGGAATTTTCTTCCGCCCATGATGCTGGCCTTTGATACCCCCACGCCCTTCACCACCGTGGGCCGGCGCAATGTTTCCAATGTCCCCGGCCAGATGCTCTTCCTGATGAACGATCCGTTTGTCCACGAGCAGGCGGAGGTCTGGTCCCGTCGTCTGCGTTCGGAATTTCCCGGGGCCTCCGAAACGGACCGGATCCGCCGACTTTTCCTCACCTTGTTTGGACGAGAGCCGGACGCCGGTGAAATCACCCGGTGTCAGTCGACACTGCGCGACGTGGCTCAGGCGGCGGCCGAGGCGAAGTCCGCCGTGGAACCCTGGACCGAACTCTGCCATGCACTGTTTGGCGTGAAGGAATTCATCTATGTCCGATGATAAGATCCCACCGGCGTGTTGCGTGAGCCGGCGCGAAGTCTTGCGGCGCGTGGCCGGCGGATTCGGCGCGCTGGCTTTTTCGGCCCTGTTTGGCCAGAACCCGGCGCACGCCGGAATCGCCGCCGTCAATCCGCTGATCCCCCGGCGTTCCCATTTTCCTCCGCGGGCGCGGAACATCATTTTCCTCTACATGGACGGGGGCGTGTCGCAGGTCGACAGCTTCGATTACAAGCCCAATCTGGAAAAGTATCACGGCGAAGATCCGCGAAAGGCGATCGGCCGGCTGGAGAAGACCCAGTTCGCCAACATCGGCAAGGTCATGAAATCGCCCTGGAAGTTCTCGCAACGCGGCCAGAGCGGTCTGTGGGTGAGCGATCTTTTTCCGAGGATTGCGACGGTGGCCGACGACCTGTGCGTCGTGAAGTCGATGACGTCCAAGTTTCCGGAACACACCAGCGCCAATTACTTCCTGCACACGGGGACGGGGCTGCAGGGGCGTCCCAGCATTGGTTCCTGGGCCACGTACGGATTGGGGAGTGAAAACCAGGATGTGCCCGGCTTTGTGGTGCTGAATGGCGGACTGATACCGCCCGGTGGCCTGGACAATTTCAACAGTGGGTTTCTACCGGCGTCGTACCAGGCCTCGGTCTTCGAGGCCAAGGATCCGCCCCTGGCCAATATTCGTCCGACGGAATCCCTCGTCCGGCTGCAGGGGCTCAAGACCTCGCTGATTCAGGAGCTGGATGAACAGGGCCTGGTACACGCCGGTCATCTGGACGCGTTGGAATCGGCCATCGCCAATCATCAGTTGGCGGCGCGTATGCAATTGACGGTGCCGGAACTGCTGGATCTCGGCAGCGAGACCGAGGCCACGAAGCGCCTTTACGGATTGGATTCGGATTATGTACACACCCGGACGTATGCCCGGCAGTGTCTGACGGCCCGCCGACTGGTGGAACGCGGGGTTCGGTTTGTCGAATTGACCTGTCCGAAAATCGGTGGCTACGACCGCTGGGATGCGCACTCGGATTTGACCAA
>JAYTHD010000424.1:0-2550 GCA_043732975.1 Verrucomicrobiota bacterium | reverse complement strand
CTGGCTGTTCCCAGTCACGTTGCCACCGAGGGAGCCGGAGGGTGCGAAGGTGCTGTTGCCGACATTGATGGCCCCGCTGCCGAAGCTGGCTGTGGACTGGAGGGTGACAAGGCCGGGACCCTGAAAGGTAATGGCATTGTTGCCGGTATTGACCAGGCCCGTACCGAAGGTGACGGCTTGCAGGGACGTGAGCGTGGACGCCGCCGTGAAGGCCTCAGTACCGGTGTTGAAGATGAAGCCACCGTTGTTCGCAGTTTGCAAATCGCCGAGGGTGAAGCTGCCGCTGATGGTGAGATTGTTCACGAGGGTCCGCGTCGTGCCCGAGCTGCTCTTGAGCGCGCCGCTGTTCAGCTCCAGCGCGCCGGTTCCAAAAATGGCGGTCGTGCCCCCGTAAAACACGGTGCTGCTGTTGGTGATCCGTGCGCCGCCAGTGCCGGTTCCCGTGGTATTCAGCGTGAAGGAGCCACCGTTGAAGGTGAGCAGGTTGCTAAAGGCGATGGCGCTATTCGCAATAAGAGTGTTACCCGAACTATTCGCCCAACTCTGCGCCGCGCCGATGGTCACCGTCCCGCTGCTGAGGGTGACGGTCCCGGCGTTGGCGGAAATGGTGAGCCCGGACGCACCGATCGAAAGGTTGGTGCTGGTCAGCGTCAGCGCCGCCGTCGCCGTGGCCCCGTCGCCGATCTGAATACCGGCAATGCTCCTGGTTCCTGCGTTCGGCTGGAAGGCATAGGAAGTCTGATTGAAGCGCGCGATGTCGGTGGAGAGATCGTCTGCGGGCGCAGTGCTGCCGACCCAGTTTGTTCCGGTCGCCCACAGGGTATTGGTGCTGCTGGCTTTCCAGTCGATCACCGTGGCCTGGGCGTGGAGGGCGGCGAGGATGCTGCCGGCGAGGATGAAACGGAGGGTTTTTGCGGATGTGTTCATACGGGTGAGCCGGTTCATGGGGGGTGGTGGAGCGGGATGGTTGAAAAATTTTCACTCCTACTTCCGGTATGCCGCAAATCGGGAAACCGAACAAAATTTTTAACGCCCATCTGCGCGGCCGAGATTGGGGTGCTCGTTTTTTCATCCGGCACTCTGGAATTTTCACCGCTTTGGGAGAAACGCGGCGCGACACGATTCGGGGAGCACACTCGTCCCGAGTGTTGGTTTTGGCGTCCCGCCAAAACGCACTTCCCCAAGGTGCCGCCCCGCCAAAGCGAGCGTCGCTCCTGATCGCGCGTCGTCGGAAAAGTTCGTCTCGGCGGGACGCCGCGACCAACACCCGGGACGGGTGTGCTCCCCGGAACAACTGCGCGCCGCCCCAGGGCCGGGCGTGGATGATGCGCAGGCGCCCGCAGCGGCGCGGCGCAGAATGACGGTGTGGTTTTTCCTTCGCAGCCACGGCACTGCTCGCGACCCACCGCCCCGGCTGAGATCGCCTGTTCGTTTTCCCAGCCGGCGGCATATTGGCCGGTATGCATCAGGCCCTTCCCGACCCCCAACAATCATCGGCCCCGTCTTGCCTCGGATGGGTACGGGCCTTTTCACCCGCTGCCACTACGGTGACCGGATGACGACTTCCCGTTCACGCTGTCTCGTGGCCCTGGCCTTGCTGGTCTGCGCGCGCGTGTCTGCCGCGGAGGAAGCGCCCGCCGGAGCTTCGCCGGACGCGGTCGTCGAGGAAGCGGATGCCAGGCGGCCGTGGCTGGGCGTGCATCTGGAGATGAATCAGCCGCAGGGCTGGGACGAAGACGAGAAGCCGCTGCCGGGGGCCGGTTTTATTTCCGTATTCGCAGGTGGCCCGGCGCAGAAAGCCGGCTTGCAGCGGGAGGACCGGGTGCTCCGCTTCGAGGGGAAGAAAATCCGGGATGTGGACGACCTCCGGGCGAGCCTGGGTGCGACCAAGCCGGGTCAGGCGGTCAAGGTGACGGTCCTGCGGGAGGGGAAGGAAGTGGAACTCCCGGTGGTGATGGGAACCATGCCAGCCGAGCCGGAGTTGCAAAGGCTCCAGCAAAGTAACGGGGATCCGGCCAAGGCGGGCCGGGTGCGCTTCCGCAATGCCCCCGCGCGGCCCGGTGCGAGCACGGACCCGGATCGCGTGGCGCTGAGCGATGGCAACCGGCTGGACGGCAGGGTGAAATCCCTATCCGCCACCGAGCTGGTCCTGGCCCTCGCGAGCGGCAGGGAACTCACCCTCGACCCCGGCCAGGTGGCCTCGGCCCGCCTGGGCGCGGACCCGAAGCCGCAGCGTCTGCCGGTGGCGGTGCTGCTGCGCCAAGGCGGCTGGCTGACGGCGTCGCAAATCAGTTTCGCCGGGGACGTTTTCAAGCTGACGCTGGAGGACGGCGGGCCGCTGGAACTCCACCGCTCCGAGGTCGCGGAGGTGAGCCTGTCCGCCGCCGCGACGCCGGCCATTTATCGCGGGCCCAATCCCGGCGACGGCTGGAACGGATTTCCGGAGGGCGACTGGGTCTGGCGCGACGGAGCCTGGCAAAACATTCAGCCCAACCAGAATGGCGCGCTGGCCCGGAAATTCGCGGAACTGCCGGGCGCCATGGAACTCAG
>JAYTHD010000423.1:0-3300 GCA_043732975.1 Verrucomicrobiota bacterium | reverse complement strand
GCTCCGCGGCAACGGAGCGTTGCTTTTTCGGCAGTGTTTAGTTCCCCGTAGTCTGTCCTGCTGAAGGCGGAGCAGCAAGGGGTTTGGCCAAAACGCGACGTCAAACTTCCAAGGCGTCGCGGGTCCTGCCGCGGCCGGCCGGGCATCGACTCAAGTCACTCCCCGGAGAATGATCCGAATTCAGCAGTTCGATGGTTCGGCGAACCCATGGCTCCGTTTCGCGGAAGCCGGCTCCGTAGGACATCCGCAAACTGCCCATCGCCGTCCAGGCTCCACCGCACTTTGGATCCAGTGTCAGTGCACGGCGGATGACCGCTTCGGCATCAGCAGATGCGGCCATTGGGCAATTCGCCAAAACTGGATCCCGGAATATCGGACTTTGACCGAGGCCCGCATGGGCGCGGACAAAGTTCGGGTCCAGTTCGGTGGTCCTCCGGAAGCACTCACGTGCCTTCGTCTCGAGAGTCTTTTCAGACCGCAACATCCCCGGCGGGAATTGTTCGCGGGGGTGCAGGTGGGTGGTGCCCACAAAGGAACGGTCATGGTTCGTTAGGAGGGGTCGGTGAGAGTTGGTTGGTCCGGGGACGCGCCAGCGCCGTTCCCAGGTGCCGCTGGCGCCAGAGCACAAGAATCACGGGGTAGAGCAACAATTCCAGAATGCCCGAAGTGACCACACCACCGATCATCGGCGCGGCAATGCGCTTCATCACGTCGGCACCACTCTGGGTGGTGGGCGACCACATGATGGGGAGCAGGCCGAAGAGATTGCGCAAATGGTCATGACCTTGGGCCGGATGCGCTGGACCGCCCCTTCCATCACGGCCGCGTTCAAATCGGACCGGGCATTCATGCGTCCCGCGTCGCGCCACTTGTCCCAGGCGTGGTCCAAATAGAGCAGCATCACCACACCGGTCTCGGCGTCGCGTCCGGCCAGCGCGATGATGCCCACCCACACCGCCATGCTCAGGTTATAGCCGAGGAGATAGAGCAGCCAGAACGCGCCCACGAGCGAAAACGGCACCGCCAGCAGCACGATGAGCGTCTTGGCCACACTTTGGGTGTTCAGGTAAAGAAGCACGAAAATGATCAACAGCGTGAACGGGAGGACCACCTTGAGTTTCTGCTCCGCGCTTTTGAGATTCTCGAATTGACCCGCCCATTGCAGGTAGTAACCCGGCGGAAACTTGACCCTTTCGTTGAAGCGTAGCACGGCCGCGCCCACCTATCTCTGGATGTCGCCGCTGGTGATGTCCACAAACACGAACCCGACCAGTTGGCCGTTCTCATTACGATTGAAGGGTGGCCCGGTTTTGAAACGGATATCGGCCAGCATCGAAATCGGAATCTGCGTGATCGGCGGTCCGGACCCCGTTCCCGCCGCGGCAGTCTTGCCGGCATCCATCAGACCCGGCGCATTGTCCAAACCCCCTTCCCCCCATGGGCACGGGCAAGGGTACCAACACGCGCTTGAGGGCATCCAGGTCTTCGCGGAAGTCGCGGGCGTAGCGCACGCTGATGGGATAGCGCTCGCGACCCTCGACCGTGGTGGCGACGGTCTTGCCGCCGATGGCTCCCTCCACGATGTCGTTCACATCGCCGACGGTGAGCCCATAGCGTGCGGCCGCCTTCCGGTTCGGAGTGAAATCGAGAAAGTACCCACCGGTGGTGCGCTCGGCAAACACGCTCCTCGTATTCGGGAAATTCGCGCAACATCCGGTCCTGGATTTGCAAAACTCTGGTTGCCTCGGTGAGGCTCATGCCCGGGACGGCGGTGGGCATGAACAGGATGTCCCCCTCGTTGAGCGGCGGCATGAACTCCCGGCCCAATTGCAGGAACGGAAAAACGGTCGCCACCATGAGGAGCAGCGCCGTGAGGAGGGTGAGCCAGCGAAAGCGCAGCACGAAATGGACGAACGGCCGGTACGCCCAAATCAGAAGGCGGTTGACGGGATTTTTCGCCTCGGGCGTGATCCTGCCGCGCACGAATAGCAGCATCAGGACGGGCACAAGGGACACGCCCAGCAAGGCCGCGATTTTCCAGGCCCGTCCGGAGCAGCATCTCGGCGAGCAATTGATGTTGTTCGGCGGTGGCGCGGGCAGGGGGAGATTGAGAGCAGTTTTTCGCTGAGGGGAATGGCCGATGCGATCGGGGGCTATGCAAACGAGGGCCAGGCAGATCCGCTGCTCCGGTTGAGCAACCGGTTCAAGGTGAATCATTCATGAACCAGACGGAGACGGTCGGTGCGGAGGGTGTCATGGCGCTTGGCGACTTCATTCTGGAGTTGCAACGTATCGGCTATCAAGGACTGACCGGCGCGATATTTGTCATCCGTGGCTTTGGCCGTCGCCTCGATCCACGCGAGGTCCTGCTCGCCGAGGTCCACCACGCGCTGAGCCAGCGCCGCCTGCAGTAGTGTTTTGGTAACCTCCACCCGCAATTGCGCGGCGCGGTCGTTGACTTCGGCGTGGCGCAGGGAGGTCGCCGCTTCGGCCACGCGGCGGGTCAACTTGGGCCGTCCCCACAAAGGCAGCTTCTGCTCAATGCCATATGCGAGGTTGCCGTCTTCGGACGGAGCGAAACCGCGCGATCCATAGACGCTGCCGCCAACCATGGCCATGGGGTCTTCCCAGGAGCGCACCGCCTGGGCGTTCAGGGTGGCGGCGCGCATCCGGGAATCCGCCGCCTTCAGAGACGGATTGTTCGTGCGCGCCTCGGCGACAAGCTGACGGATATAATCGGACGTAATGACGACGGCAGGCGTCGCCGGGACTGGCTTCGCTTCATCGGCGGCCAAGCCGTTCAGCAGGCTGGCGCTGGCGATCAAAAGGGTTCCAAAACAATTCATGGCACGAGTGCAACGGGGGGTGACGACGAATGGACAAAGTGCGCCAACGACAATTATCGCCAGGCACACCACGGGCGGGGGCAGCGGAATCTCGGAGGAGGTAACGGCAATGCCGCTGGAAAAGCGGAATTGCCGGTGCCGAAACCGACGGTCGGACACGGGCCGCCTCCGAGTGCGCCGCGGGGAAAGGCGGCCCGGGCAGCGAAGGAATCAGGACCGCCGGCGCTGGAAGCTCATTCTGGGAAGTGGAAGGAAGACCGATGGGAGCAATGGGTGCAGAAGGCGTGCCTGGCTTGATGCAACAGGCGGGAGTCGAGCAACGGGTATTGTTACAACCGGTGCGACAGCAGCTCTTGTTCGCCACCAGAGCGGTGGCTCCGACGGAGGCGGGAACCGTAAAGCCGCCCGGCCACGCCAGAATAATATCCCAGCAGGAGAACCACAGCCATTCTTG
>JAYTHD010000422.1:0-24067 GCA_043732975.1 Verrucomicrobiota bacterium | reverse complement strand
CACTTTTCGAGTCTATCCGCGTTATCCGCGCCATCCGCGGTCAAAATTCATTGGAAGCGTCGCTGTGTGCTAAGAACATCTCACCCAATGGATGAGGCCCAGGAGCACCGGCTTTACCTTCTCAACCCGTTTTTTTCCGCGTAAATCCGCGTGAGTCTGCGGTTCCTCAACTCGGGTTTCCAGGGCCACCTCACGGCGACCCGCGATCAGCACCTTCAAAACAAGACCACTCGTTCCGACCGGCCGCGTGACAGTGACAATGCGCCGCAAAGAAGCCGCCACGGTTCCGCCAGAACAGCGGCCAGATCTGCTCCCGATCCGTGGCCGGCAAGGGAATCGAATCCAATGCCTCGCGACGCCAAAAGGCGAAGCGCCCTTCCCGGTGGACCGGCGGCACCGTGGATAAGCGGAGTTTTGCCTCGAACAAAAACATCAACCAATGCGCCTGGCCATCGTAACCCTGCTCACTGACCAGTCCCGTCAGACGAAACTCGGACGGCGAGATCCGCCAGCCCAGCTCCTCCTCCATCTCCCGCGCCGCGCACGCATGAGGGGATTCACCGAACAGGGTGTGCAATTTGCCGCCGGGCGGACTCCACAGGCCGCGGTTCGGCTCCTGCGCCCGTTCCAGGAGCAAGACTTCATCCTGCTCGTTGAAAATATAGAGGAGCGTCGCGATTTTGTGGGGCAGCGATCGGGGGGTCTTCATACGTCAAAGGCGAAGCGCCGCCGCAACCCCGGCAACGTCGCTCCCCAATTCTGTCCCAAACCAGCCATGATGCCACATCGCCCGGACTCGGGATTAATGTCCGGCGCGGAGGGTCACTTGATCGCGCTCCAGCTTGACGCAGCAGGTGAGCCGATACTTCTGCGGATCTTTGTTCCACTGATCGAGAACATCCAGTTCCTCATCACTCGGCGGACTGAGGTTCTCCATACCGGACACCACCTCCGCCACGCAGGTGCCGCATGAACAGTTGAAGCAGCCCGCCTCCATTTCGACACCGGCCTTTTCTCCGGCGTGGAGCAGAAGTTCGCCGTCGGCCACCTCGGCCGAGGCGTTGGCGGGTAGGATGGTAATGCGTGCCATGCCGACAGAAGTAGGCGCCAACCCGCGCAATTCAAGCAGGTGGCACCGGACAATTTCACCGCCCCGCCCAGCGATTACCGGCGCGGCCGTCGGGGAAGCGCCTCACCTACATGAGCTCACGCCCATGTTCGCGGATCCAGGCTTCCGCCGCCATCCATTCCGGACAAAGGCGCTCGACTTCGTCCCAGAACCGGGTGGAATGATTCAAGTGACGTCGATGCGCGAGTTCATGCAGAATGATGTAATCGCGGACGAAATCCGGCGTCTGGATCAACCGCCAATTGAGGCAAATCAGGCCGCGACGCGAACAACTGCCCCAGCGTGTCCGTTGATTTCGCACCGACACCCCGGCGATTTCAATACCCGTCGCCGCCACGAAATTATTTACATGCCCGGGCAATTCGCGCCTGGCCAACCGGTAAAGTCCGCCCTCGACCGCCGGTCGCAGCTCCGCCGCCGCCGGCCCGGGGCGGCTCGGGATCCTGCAGGAAAAATCCGCCAGCCTCACCTCCAGCACCGGATGATCCGGCGGCGCGAGGACCTCCAGGGGAACCGCTTGACCGCGAAACCAGACGGGCGTGCCCGCCTGCCACGGACGTCTGCCCGGCGGAAGTACTGCCCGCTTCATCCATTGCGTCGCCAGCCAACCCCGGGACCGCTCCACGAACCTCCGGGCGTCGGCAAGTGAGCCCCGCTTGGGCACGGTGCACCGCCCGGTTCCATCCGGCCGCAACGCCAGGCGGTAGCTCTTCGCCCGGGGGTTCGGGACGTACCAGACCCGGACCCGACCCGTTTCCAGAATCACATCATCCGCGGCGATCGCCCCGGAAATCGGTCGTTCGGCGGGTGCTGTCGGCGCTTGACTGGCCGAGGAATCCGTGGCGGCCGGCGCCGGCGCCCGGTTCTCCCTCAAGTCGGACGACGCGGGGGGCGTCGCCGGAAGCGGCAGTTCCACCGCCTGCAGCGCCCGAAACAAGTCCAACTGCGGATGCGGTTGCATGGCTTCAGGCTTCCAGCGGATGCGTGGCAAAGATGAACTCCAACACGGGCCGGGCATTGATCAAATGTTCTTGAAGGATTCGCTCCAGCACTTCCGGCGTGCACGAATGATACCAGACGCCTTCCGGATAGACGACGGCGATTGGACCCCGCGAACAAATCTGGAGACAATTCGCCTTGGTCCGCGCCACACACGCCTGCCCACCCACGAGGCCCAGTTCCTTGAGGCGGCGCTTTAAATACTCCCAGGACGCCAATGAAGCCTCGCGGGGACAACACTTATCCTTGGTGGCATCGGCGCACAAAAAGATGTGGCGACGGACCGTGGGCAAACCATTGGCCGTGGCAATGTCCACCAACTCAAAAACCCCGGTGACGGCGGTCGACATACGATTTCCTCTCGTTCAACTGGCCGCGTTCAACAGCCCATGGAGCGCTTGTTGGGCGGTCAGATATTTGAACGTCTCGCGGTCGAACACGTTGAGTTGCCGGCTCACCTTCGTCCCCGCGGCTCCAGCCCAGGCCATAAAAACAGTGCCCACCGGCTTCGCCTCAGTTCCGCCGCCGGGGCCGGCGATTCCCGTTACGGCCACAGCCCAGTCCGAGCCACTCTCCTGCCGTGCGCCTTCCGCCATTTCCCGGGCCACCTCCGCGCTCACCGCACCGTGTGTCTGGAGTGTTTCCAGTCGAACCCCCAGACTCTGCATCTTCGCTTCATTCGCGTAGGTCACATAGCCGGCCAACACCACCGCCGAGGCGCCGGGAACATTCGTCAACCGGTTGATGATGTGACCGCCCGTGCACGATTCCGCCAGGGCCAGGGTCAAGCCACGACTCGAAAAGTGCCGGATCACCGCCTCCTCCAACGAATCGTCGTCGACCCCGAAAACGTACTCGCTGAGAAGCCCCCGCGTAATGACTTCCGCCGAACGCACCCGGGCGGCTGCTCCCGGGCCGCGGGCCACAAACCGGACGTCCACCTCCCCGACCCGCGCACAATAACCCAGATCCATGCCAGCATCCGTCAGCGCCTTCAGCGGCCCGGCGATCCGCTCCTCCACGTAAGATTCCCCCAGTCCCGTGGTCTTCAGCGTTCGGCAGACGAATGCTTCCTCCCGGGGAAAGAATTCTTCGATCAATGGCACAACCTCTTCGAGGAACATCGGACGCAATTCCCGGGGGGGACCCGGCAGAAGGATCAGGACGCTGCGTTTTCCACCGGGGCGAAACGGATTGGGCTCCACGACCAGGACCAAGCCCGGTGCGGTGCCCCGTCGATTTGGAATTACCCGCGCACCCTTCGGCACCATGGCCTCGAGCTTCGTCCGTTCCGGGACGCGACGTCCCCGGGATTCGAAAAAGGCGCGGATCGACTGTTCAATTGAAGGATCATGCTGCAGCGTCCGCCCCAACAAATTCGCAATCAATTCGCGGGTCAGATCATCACTCGTCGGCCCCAGTCCGCCGGTGGTCAGGATCAGATCGGCCCGGCCCAGGGATTCCCGGACGGCCTCCTGGATGACCAAACCGTCATCGGCGATGGCCAACTGACGATTCACGGTGTGGCCGCGATCCGCGAGTTGACGGCAGATCCACTGCTGGTGGGTGTTCAGGACGCGGCCCAGCATCAATTCGCTCCCCGTGTTGAGAAGTTCAATCGTCACACCCGAAACCTAAAATGCCTCCCCCGACTTGAACAGCAAAGCCGTCAGCAATCCGTATCGGCCGCCCGGCGCCGGTGTGGAGTCGCACGAAAGCCCCTCACCACCCCAATCCCCAATCCCCAACGGGATGTTCTTCTTGCGCGAACCGCCCGGGCCACAGGTCATCGCAGCAACGCATTGCCACCGATCCGTTCACGCCTACGGTGGGTTCTATGAATTCGGTCCAGACCGTGGCCCTAACCCGCGATTGCGATGGGGTGCAGATTCCCGCCGGCAACGTCGTCAGCCTCCCCGCCGGCACCGACGTCGACATCACCCAGACTCTGGGTGGCTCGTACACTGTCCACGCGCTGGGCGGGTTGTTTCGGATCCAATCCAAGGACGCGGACGCTTTGGGTCTGAAACCGGACGAGAAAGTCGGACAGGCTTTTTCAGCCGACGAACTTGCCGACGAAAAGATGGTCTGGGAGGCCTTGCGCACCTGCTACGATCCGGAGATCCCGGTGAACATCGTCGATCTGGGCCTGGTTTACGACATGGGGCTGGAGGATTTGCCCAACAAGAGCAAGAAGGTGTTCGTGAAAATGACATTGACCGCCCCGGGTTGCGGCATGGGGGCGACCATCGCGGGAGATGCCCAGCAGAAACTACTGGCGCTGCCGGGTGTGGAGGATGCGAGCGTGGAGATCGTCTGGGACCCGCCCTGGCATCAGAGCATGATCACCGCCGATGGGCGTCGTCTGCTCGGCATCGAATAGCCGGACCGATCCGGCACCGGCGCCGGAAAATTCAAGACGGTTTTCCGCCCGCATCTCCTGACGAAAACCGGCAATTCCTGGGTTGAAAGGGTGCGTGCACAGCCGCCCTATTTTCCGATGCGGGTGGGGAAACCAATGTAATTTTGGTCTGGCAGCAATCGTTCGTGCTTCATGACCACACTGTGGGGCGCCACCCGCGTCCGGGCGCCAATCTCCGCGCCGTACAAAAGCACCACATTCCGCCCGACCGTCGCGTTTTCCCCAATCGTCACGCGGCCGATCTTCAGCACGCGATCTTCAAAAGTGTGCGCCTGGAAGGTGCAATCCACGGTGGCGCCGTCGGCGATATGCAGCATGTCCGGATCCGGAAGGTCCTCGGCAAAACCACCCGCCAACACCGCGCGGTGACCGATGTGAGCCCCGGCCGCGCGCAACAGCGGGTTCAGCAAGAGCGTTCCTTCCAGCGCCGAAACCACGTCAATCGCATAAAAACTCCACGCCATGCAGACGAAATCCCAGCGGCTCGCCCAGCAGGACCAAAGGGCGTGCACCCCCGGCTTGACCCGCCCCAGCAGAATCCATTTTAGCGACAGCACCACCACCGTCGGCAACGCCACCGTCGCGAGGGTGATCAAGGGCAATACCACGGGCAGAAACCACGGCACGCGAACCGCTGCCGCCGCCCCATCCACCGCCTGATACCACCCGGCCATCAAAAAAACCGGCACCACCGGGAGGCCGAAACGAAACGCTTCCCAAACGAGCCGGTTCGCGTAGCGCAGCCACGAGGGATCATGGGTCAGGCGCCGGTCGCAGTCGACCACTTCCCGGTGGGGCAGTTCAAAGGGCGGTTGACCAAACCAGGATGTCCCCGGCCGGATCGATGCCGCATCGGCAACGGTGCACACGCCGACGAGGATCTCCGGCGGCAACGATTGCCCGCCGGCAATAACCGCACCGTTGCCAATAAAGGAGCCTTCTCCCAACGTCACGGGGCCGATGGTGACCGTTCCCTGATGGATTCGCGGACCGCCCAGATAAATGCCATCCGCGCAAAAAGTCCGGGCACCGATTTCGACCATCTCCGGAATGGTATCGATCAGCCCGCTCAACTCACATCCCGGCCCGACCTTCATTCCGGCCCAACGCAACCAATGCGGCCAAAAAAGGGTCCCATAGAGCCACCGCCCGGCAGAATCCACCAAGCCCGCTTTTAGCCAGACGGGAATATAAGCCAGGCTCCACCGATTCATCACTCCGGCGGAAACCCGCCCCAGAGCCCGACACACCAACGCCTCCAGAGTGAGGGTCAGGGGCGTCGCCAGCGAGACGGCGACACCGAGGCGCCCGAGCGCCCCCCCACTCAGCGTCGGCCGGACCAGCCAGGATTGCGCCGTGGATTGGTCCGTTCCGCTGCTTTGCAATACGAGGTACGCCACCAATTCCGCGGGCAACGCCAGAACCGCCAACAGCGTCACCCGGGCGAGGACAGAAACCACTCCCGCGCTCACCGGTGAAAGACCTGTGCCGGTCGTTCCCACCCCGGACGTGGGTGGGGGCGAGGGCGCTTGCCCGGACGATTGGGCGGGAATGCCATCCCAGCGGGCTCCCGTCGGAATCCGCATGCCGATCTCCAGTGAAGATCGCGCCGCCAAACAGGAGTCCGGATCCATCCGGGTTTCCCGCCCAAGACCCGCATGCACCTCCACCGTGCATCGATCGCCGATCCGGATGCCGCCAAACACCAGCTGTCCGTCCTCCATTTCCATCAACCGGAGCGACGCGTCCTGATTCAGCGAAACATCGTCGCCGACTTCCAGGAGGTCCCAACCGCCCTGAAACAAATGCACTCCGCGATGCAGGTGGACCCGCTGTCCAATTTTCGCCCCCAGTGCCCGCAAGGCGATGCATTGGAATTCCGTTCCCTCCAACAACCACCATGGCACCACTTTCACAGCCTGCTGAACGATCCAGTGGCGTACGTAAAAACTGCTAAAGACCGGCACACGACAGGCTTTATACCGGCCGATCAACATCTTTTTGACCCCCACCGCCACGATCACCGCAGCCGGGGCATAGAGCATCAGGCCGGCGAGCAAAAGGACGGGGCCCAAAGTCAGCAGCGACACCCAACCCAGCGCACGGGTCAGGAGCGGCAGAACCAGGAATGCCATCGCATAGGCAACTGCGGAACCCGCCACTAATCGCTGCCATAACCACGCACCCTGCACCAACGTCGCGATCCCGGGATGCTTGGCGCGGGGCGTCATTCCCATCGCCGGCGCCGGTGCCCTCCCGGCGGCGGCTTCGGCCAGGCGCTGCGCCAGTCCCGCCACCGTCCGCACTTCGTAAACGTCCCGCACCGCCAGAGCGCTCGTCGTGGGGTCATTCCGCAGAAGGGAGATCGCGCTCGCCGCCCCCAGGGAATCACCGCCGAGGTCGGTAAAGAAATCGTCATCAATTGCAATGTTCCGCCGATTTTCAAAAACCTGCCGGAATACGACCATGAGCTTTTCTTCCAGGGGCGTGCGGGCCGCCGTGGACCGCGAATCCTCGGGCGGCCCTTGCACCGCCAGTCGAGGCAGCTGGCGGCGATTGATTTTTCCCGCCACCGAGCGCGGCACGAGTTCCAAAAAACCAATCTGCGCCGGCACCATATGGGCCGGCAAAAACGAGCGCAGTTCCTGCAGCAATCGGTCCACGGACGGCGGCGCGGACAATTCAAACGGAACCACAAAACCCACCAGCATCTGACGGGTTCCTTCGACCTGCACCCCACACACGGCTTCGCGGACCCCCGCACACGCCATTAATCGGGCTTCAATCGCCTCCAACTCCACCCGGTAGCCGCGCAACTTCACTTGGGCATCCAACCGGCCGTGATAGAAAAAGGCGCCGTCGGCCTGTCGATGAACCAGGTCGCCGGTTCGATAAATCCGGCCCAGTCGCGGATGGCTGGGGAATTTCTCCTGGGTCAGTTCCGGCCGGTTATGATAACCACGGGCCAGACCTATCCCGCCGAGACAGAGTTCGCCGGGTTCCCCTTCACGCACCTCCTGCAAGGCGTCATCCAACACCCACGCGTGCAGGCCAGCCACCGGACGACCGATACTGATATCCGCGCCGGGATCAATGCGCGTACGGAGAGCGGTCACGGAACATTCCGTAGGTCCATAGCCATTCTCCAGGCGTCGTCCCGGGGCCCAACGATCCGCCACGTCCCGCGGGAGCGCCTCCCCGCCGACGTACAGGAGGCGCAATTCCGGCAACGCGGAGTGCGGATGCTCACATCCCGTGGCCCGCAGCAACGTAGGCGGAGGGCACAACACCGTGATGCGCTCGTTCTGCAGC
The DNA here is from genome assembly GCA_043732975.1 of Verrucomicrobiota bacterium. Lineage (GTDB taxonomy): Bacteria > Verrucomicrobiota > Verrucomicrobiia > Limisphaerales > UBA9464 > CANIZL01. Next base: position 16,205 of record JAYTHD010000422.1, on the reverse strand, counting down.
CACGGAATCAGATCGGGGCCCAATCGGGCCACCTCATCATCCAAGACGACCAGGGTCGCCCCCGCCGCCAATGCCAGCCACATCTCCTCAATTGAGGAGTCGTAGGCCGGGGAAGATCCTTGAGCGACACGATCGCCCGGGCCCAGCCTGAATTCCTCCATATCCGAAGCCACCAGGTTGGCGATGCTCCGATGCTCAATCATGACGCCCTTCGGATGCCCGGTGGTTCCGGAGGTATAGATCACATACGCCAGGCAATCCGAAGTCAGCCATGCCGGCGGGGTGGCCGGCGCCGGAACGGGATCGGATGCCAGGTCCACCCGGTCTTCAATCTCGCGAATTTTCGCCAGGTCCCAGCCGATTTGTTCCAGACGCTTCCGGCCATCGGCATCCGTCAACACAATGGCCGCGTCGGCATCCTGGAGAATCTCGGCGAGTTGCGCGTCCGGAAACACCGGATCAATCCCGGTATAGGCAGCGCCACTCTGCAAGACCGCCAACTGCGCGGCATAGATCCCTTCGGTAGTCCGGGGGAGCAGGATCGCCACCACCCGGTCCCGCCCCACGCAACCCGTGAGCATCCGGGCAATCCGGTCGGCGGCGCACTGCAGCTCGCGGTAACTGACCGTGCGACGCTGCGGACGCCCTCGACCCGGCGGGACATCGATCGCCAATTTGTCCGGCCAACGGCGGGCGGATCGCGCAAAAAATTCGTGAAGCAGAGCCGGTGCGGCCGCCCACCGAGCCGATGGGCCTAACCCTGGCTCGACATTCCTGTTCATCGCGGAGCGGCGACCGTGGCCGGATTTGGCGCCGGGTCAAGATACCGCATCAAATAGCTCGGCAGATGGTGACGCAGCCGTTCCCTTGCCGCCGGACTCAGATATCGGAATCCGCGAATGACTCCCAAGCACCGCGCACTGCCGCAGCGACACCCGAAAGGTTCCGCGAGTTCATACTCGGTCGTGTGATAATCAAAAGTAAGGTCCTCGCCCGGATGTATGGCTCGCAAACCCACCACCCGCAGATCGCGAAGAATGACATTGGGATCACAACTATGATTCATGAAGCGCCAGAAATGGGCGTCCATCGCTTCATGGGCGCCGGGTCCAACGCCGGGATCCAGATGCCACCCCGCATCGATCTGCACCGAGTACTTCGACGGTAAATTGGTTTTCCTGCCATCGACCCGGAACAATAACTCTCCCGGCTTGATGGCCCGCAGCGCCACCAGACGGTTTTCTTCCGCCGTGGTCAAGACACCCACCAAATCGCTGGGACATGGCCGTAACGCACCCGTCAACCTGACGCCCATCGACAGCCCGCCCGCCGTTTTTCCTGAGTTCAAGCCGCAAACTTATACGTCAATGGATGAAAGCAATAGCGGCGATGCTGCGGAGCAGACTCGAATTCGTGCGGGTAGCCGGATTCGTCAGCGGCCGCGCGGAGAGGGATTTCCCATCCGGTGTCACCGCTCCCATCGAGACAACGCTCACGCCAGCAATTCGGGCACGATCTTTGCGCCGGTGACTTCCGTGTCGGTCAGGCTCGCCGAACGACCTTCGTAGGGAAAATTAAGCTCGCGGTGCTCGATACCCAGGGTGTGCAGCAACGTGGCGTGAAAATCGTGCACGCTGACAACGTCCTTCACCGCCCGATACCCAAAGTCGTCGGTGGCCCCGTGAACATGCCCCGCTCGAAAACCTCCGCCGGCAGCCCAGAGCGAAAACGCGTGCCGATTGTGGTCGCGGCCATCCTTGCCCTGCGAAATCGGAAGCCGCCCGAATTCGCCCGTCCATAGCACCACCGTCGAATCCAAAAGTCCGCGCGACTTCAGGTCCTTGACCAGTGCGGCGCTCGGCTGGTCGGTGCGCGCGCAAAGTCCCCGCAACCGTTCCGCATTCTTGTCGTGCGTGTCCCACGGCTGACCGCTGAGGAAGAGTTGTACGAACCGGACCCCGCGCTCAATCAGGCGCCGCGCCAGCAGACAGCGTCGGCCGTATTCCTCGGTCACGGGATTGTCGAGCCCGTAGAGTCGTTTGGTCGCGGCGGATTCGCCGGAAAGGTCCAGGGCTTCGGGCACTGCCGCCTGCATGCGCGCCGCGGTCTCGAAATTCGCAATCCGGGCGCTCAACTCCGTGTTTTCCGGATAACGGTCCGCCTGCCGGCGGTTGATTTGCCGCAACAATTCCAACTGATTCGCCCGTGCGCCCGCCGGAATTTGCGCCGGAGTCTTCAGATTGAAGACCGGTGAATCCCCGCTGCGGAAGGGCGTGCCCTGATAAATCGCCGGGAGAAAACCCGAGGACCAATTGCGCTCGCCGTCCACCGGCAATCCGCCCGGATCCGAGAGCACCACGTAGGCCGGCAGATTTTCATTCTCCGAGCCCAGTCCATACATCAGCCACGCGCCCAGGGTCGGCAGGCCCGCCAGAAACCGCCCGGTGTGAATGATCCGCAAGGCCGACTCGTGATCCACCGAGCCCGTCGACATCGACCGGATCAACGTGATTTCATCGGCAATGGAACCGGTGTGCGGGAGCAACTCGGAAAGCTCCATCCCGCACTGTCCCTGCGGCCGAAACTGGTACGGCGCTCCGAGGACATTCCCGGCCTGCTTGTCGAAATGCACCTCGAGATCACCGCCCGGATACGGCTGGCCGCTCCACTTGTTCAGTGCGGCCTTGGGATCGAAGAGATCCATCTGACTGGGCCCGCCGTGCTGAAACAGGCTGATCACGGCGCGGGCCCTCGGCCGATGATGACCGGCCCGCGGTGGCATCGCCCCGCGGGCGGAGTTGAACAACTGCGCCAGGGCCAGGGAGCCAAGGCCGCCCGCCGAACGCTGCAAAAACCCGCGTCGGGAAAGGGAGTCGAACACGGCACTCATTCGATATAAAGAAAAGCATTCAAGCCCAGGAGGGTCTGGCAATAATCGGCCCAGACCCGTTTCTCCGGATCGGCCTGCCCCTGGTAAGCCGCCCGCTGAATCTCCAGAAAACGTTCCGTCGCCTGACGTTCGTCCTCGTCCGGTTCGCGTCCAACCACCAGAAGAAACGCCCGTCGAATCCGGGCGGGAACATCGCCGCCACATTCCCGCTCGAGACGCCGGGCCAGATCCCGGCCTCGCTCCAGGGCAAATTCGGAATTGAGCAGACTCAACGATTGCAACGGCATGGTGGTCTCCGCGCGGCGGGTGCAATTGAAAACCAGGGAAGGCGCATCGAAATTTCCAAGAAACGTCGGCATTTGCGTGCGCTTCTGCTGAAGGAAAACCGACCGGGCGAGCCCATCCGGTTGGGCCTCATCCACGACAATCTCCCCGGCCGCCGTGCGCAGCGTCGGAACGTACGGGCCCTGCGTTTTCCCGCCCAATCGCCCTCCCGCCGCCAGCATGGCATCGCGCACGCTTTCGGCCGTCAGCCGGTGGAGGGGATAACGCCAGAGCAGGCGGTTGGCCGGATCGCGTGCCAAACCCGCCGCCTGTGGCGCACTCGCCTGCCGAAAGGTGGCGGAGTGCAGGATCAGCCGGTGGAGCGATTTGAGACTCCAACCGGATTCCACAAATTGCGCCGCCAGCCAATCGATCAATTCCGGATGGGTCGGCGGTGCACCGCTCAAGCCGAAATTCTCCGGGGTCGGCACCAGACCGACACCGAAGATTTGCTGCCAGCTGCGATTCACGGTCACCCGGGCCAGCAACGCCGCCGGCCGCGAGCCGCGTTGGGTCAGCCAACGCGCCCAGGCGAGACGCCGTCCCGTCGTCGGACTCCCGATCCCATCCGCCAGGGCGGTCGGGACGTTCGGCGCCGTGGCAAACAGACTGAAAAACGCCGGCTCCACAGATTCTCCGGGCGTCTTGTGATTGCCCCGCTTCAGCAGGTGGACCTCCGGAGCGGCCGGTTGCGAATCCGTCATCCAGGCAATCCGGGCCGGATTTGCCGTGCGGCGCGCCTTGATGGCTTGGGTGGCAGCCTCGAATTCCTTCTGTCGTTCACCCAACGCATTTCGGAAGTTCGCATTCGCCGCCACCCAATCCGGCGCCCCGTCGTTCGAAGCTTCCACGACCACGTTGTCCACCACAAAGCTCCGCCCGCAGCAGTATTCGAAACCAAAGGCGCCCGGCGGCAAATCCTCCGGCTTGAGCTTGCTCGAACCGCCATCCACCACACCGTCCACCAAATGTTCCAAGGTGAAGACGTCGTTCGCCGTCCGGGTGATGCGAACCCCATAGTTCCGTCCGGCCTGATACCCGATGGATCCAATCGCGCCACGGGACTGGGCGTCGGCGCCCGGATAATCCACCTGCACGGCCGTCGCCCCTCCGGGATTGCCATCTATCAATATGTTCCCCCCGGCAACCGTGGAGTTGTCATTGAAATCGTGGGCGGCCAGGAAGTAACCCACCCGCTCGGCGGCCGGTTCGGAATCACTCAGCCGGATCGCGATGAGGTCAAAGCCCGCCTGAATCCACTGCCCGATTCCAGGGGGTCGCCAGTCGAAGGATTTCTGCGTGCAAATCCAGCGATCTCCGGAGCCGCCCCCTTCAATAATGCGCAACGCCCCGTCCTGTATCATCGCCCCCGGCCCCCGGCCCGAGCCCAGAACGACCGGCGGAGTGCCCCCCGGCGCATCATCGCCCGGCGCTGTATTCGACCAGTGATTGGTCAAGGATTCCGGTTCGCGAAAGGCATCCGCAAACAACACCCGACCCGGCGGCCGATGGGAGGTAATCCACACCGAAAACGCACGCCGCAACGCCGCTTGCTCGCCGTCGAGTTGGCGTTCCCTGGTTTTCCATGCCTCCGCTTCCCCGGACAATCCCGCCTCCACCACGCGTTGATTGGGATTCACCCATTTCTCGATGTTGAAGGCCGGATAGAGAAATGCTTGAAACGAATAATAGTCCATTTGCGTCACCGGCTCGAACTTGTGGTCGTGACATTTCGCGCATTGTATCGTCAGTCCCAGAAGACTGGAGCCGATGATCTGCATCGCGGATTCCAGTGCGTAATACCGATCCGTACGGACTTCATCCGGATTGCCATCACTCTCACCCGACCCGTCCTGGCCGTTGCGCAGGAAATGGGTGGCTTCGAGCAGTTCCACCACCTGCGGGGTCACTTCCTGTCCCGGTTTCCAACCCGCCAGCTCATCGCCTGCCAGTTGTTCCTGCACAAACCTGTCGAAGGGTTTGTCGCGGTTTAGCGAACGAATCACGTAGTCCCGATACCGGTACGCCAGCGGGCGATCAGAATCGGCGTTGAAATAGCCGTTCGAATCGGCATAGCCGGCGGCGTCGAGCCAGTACTTGCCCCAGTGCTCGCCGTAGTGCGGCGAGGCGAGGAAGCGATCCACCATCCGCTCATAGGCGACGGGCGATTGATCGCTCAGAAATTGCTGCACCTCACCGGGCGACGGCGGCAGACCGGTCAGGCTGAAGGCGACTCTCCGGATCAGCGTCGACCGCCCCGCCGCACCGGCCAACGACAGCGCATTGGTTCGCAAGCGGGCGGAGATGAATTCATCGATCGATTTCAGCCGCGGCGCACCGACCGTCGCGGGCATCGCCGGAGCGGGCAGCGATTGAAACGCCCAATGCCCCGCGGCGGCGCTCCGGTTGGGCGCAACGGCGCACAATGCCCCCCACTGTCCCCGCAGGAAACAGCCGGCAAGAACGACCACCCAAACCAAGCCCGATCCAGTCTTCGTCATGCGCACCTCGCGCCAGTTCCCGGTCTCCGGATGACGCCGGGACGGGCAAACCGCACGGGGGGAAGTTAGCGGTTGAATTGGGAAGATGAAACCCCTGGATCCATCGGAACAACCGACGGGATTTGCCTCCGCCGTGCCGCCCGGGCGGTTACATCCGGCCCAACCAGCGCACGAGCAGTCGTTGGGGGTGGTCGAGCAGCATTTCTCGCAATAAGACTTCAAAGCGCGCCGCCTTGGGCTCCTCCACCCGGCCCGCCAGGAGCCACATCACACAAAACACCGCGGCGCTCAGACCGAAATACCAGCTATAACGGTTCCACTCGATTCCCGCCCAACGCATTGAATGAGTCGCCAGCGCATCGATTAACAAGCCCCACAACAGCGGCGCCAAGCCCAGGGTCAACTGCCAAACCACGCTGAAAAGGGCAAAGAAATGGACCCGCCCCATCGGCGGCACGATCACGCTGGCAAGCCGGAAATTGGCCCCGGCAAAAACACTGTTGAGCAAACCGAGCGCAAAGGTCAAAGGCAACACATGACCCCAGGTCGGCCTCACGATACGGGCCGCGACGGCAAACCACCCCATCGCCGTCAACGCGCCGGCGATCGCCGCAAACACCAGTACCGGCTTGCTGCCCAACCGGTCCAACCGCGAACCTGTCAGCCAGTACGAACTCATTCCCCCGGCAAAGGACGCGGACATCAGGAGCAACACCGAGTCGCCGGCAAAACCAGCGCCGGACTTCAGGTAATCGACCGCAAAGGTGCCCAACCCGCCGTAGGCAATCGACCAGGCGACATTGACGCGCAGGAGTCGGCAGAACGGCGGATACCGGGCCAGCGTCAACCACGGCACGGGTCCCACCCCCTGCGCTTCTCCGGGTGGCACCGGCACGTCCGGCATCCGGCGCAGGAAGATCAGGCTGAGCGAGCCCATCACGGCACTGAACAGAAACGCCACGGCGAAACCCCAACCCGACGGCGCCCACGCCAGCAGTCCGGCCGCGAGCAAAAAGGCCAGGCCGCTGCCCGCATTCATGCAGAGTTGATCCGCCGCCAGATACCTTCCGCGGATCTCTGGCGGCACCAGAATGGTGATCCACGGCAACCAGGCACAACTGGAGATGCCCCGGGCGAGATTGAACCCGAACAGCACGGCCAGCAAAAGCACCAGCCGGGTGGTATCATCCAAAAAGCCACCCCCCAAGGGGATCAAGGCCAGGGCAAAAATGAACAGCACCCGCAGACTCCAGCCACCAATGACAAACTGCTTGTAGCCGACGCGCGAAATGAACTGCGCCGCCGGGATCTGCGCCACCGTCAGCAAGGGCATCATGCCGCCCAACAACCCGAGGACCGTCGCACTGGCGCCCAGGGATTTGGCGAAAAGCAACATCGGCCCCGCCAGGGCAATCTGAAACGACAAGGCGTTGAACACACTGAACCAGTACGCGGGTGCCAGGGTCGGCGAAGTCGGGGGCAAGGGCGAAACGGGTGTGGCAACGAGCGGCACTTTCAAAGCATGACGCACCCAATCAACCCAGGTCAAAGGGCACCGTCCAGGGACGTCATCAATCAAAACGACGTCACCTCTGCCAAATCATTGTTAATAAGCCGGATAATCGGCGTAAGTCGATCCACCAATGCGCAACCTAAAATTCATTCAGGCAAATATGAACAAACTGTTGACAACGATTAGTATTTTCTTCAGATGTAGAACGTGATAAGTAGGGTCCGTTTCCGCCGCGAAAAGCCAATTACCGGCAACGGCGAATGTCTGTTTCGGGCGTCCCGCACCGCTCTATACCAGCTTTTGCTCCTGCCTGGCACCGACGCCCACCTCCACACCTGTCCCTGCTCCTTTCGCCTTCGAGAATCGCCCTCCGGGAGATTCCGGCCCGACGGGAAACTCGAGCGTGTCTTCTGGGCGAATTGACTCATTATGCAGCCCCGGTTGGAACCTCAGAATTCCATGGGCCTACCCATGAGCCCGGAGGATTTGGAGCGGATCCCCTTCCCTGTTTGGGTGGCGACGGCGGCCTTTGATGTCTTCCTCGCCAATGCGGCCTGGCATACCCTCACCGGTTCCCGCGCGAACGACGCAAATATCTGGAGTGGATTCCAGCCGGATTCAGCGACGGCCGTCCGCGACACCTGCCACCGGTCCGCCGCCCTGGCAAAGCCATTCCGGATGGAGGCCACCCTCGCGAGCCGGGAGGGCTCCCGCGATCTGCGAATCGAAGTGGCGCCGATGCGCCACGCCCGACGCCGGGTCGAGGGTTGGATGGGCCTGGCCCACGACATCACTGCCGACCATCAGGTCCTCGAGCATACCAAGCTGCACCACCAGAATTTGCAGCAGTTGGTGGACTCAGTGGACGGAATCTTCTGGATCAATTCGGCGGACAATCGCCTGACCTACCTGCTGAGTTCCGGCTACGAACGCCTCTTTGGTCACTGCCCCAGCCACTTCACCCAATCGCCCAAAAACTGGTTCGAATCCTGGATCCTGGAAGGCCACCTGGAGATCAAGGAGGCGATGCGGGAGATGGCCGCCGGCCGCCGCGACCACGCCTGCCTCGAATTTCGGGTGCGGACAACGACGGTTCCCCGCTGGCTGGAGGCTCGTTACTCGCTCATTCGCGATACCAACGGACAACCTTGGCGCATTGTCGGTTTCGCCACCGACATCACCCGACATCGTGAACTCGAACTGGCCCTGCGGGCCAGCGAGGAGCGAATTCGCGAAGTGACCAAGGTCAGTGATGACATTTTTTTCAGTGTGTCCGCGGATCTCATCCAATCGATGGAGGGCGAGTCGCCCGAACCTTGGATCGCGGGCGCGGAACTGCTGGGAACCTACGAGCGCCCGCTGGCGTGGTTGGAGCAGGTCCTTGAGAAAGATCGGCCGGCCATCCAGACGTTCATCCGGCACCTCGCGGCCGGGAAATTGGACCGCAGCCAGATCGAATGCCGCCTGCGGCGGAAGAGCGATGGCAGCATCCGAACCGTCCTGTTTCGCGCCTACCTGAGCCGCGATTCGAAGCGACGACCCAGCAAGATCTGTGGCGTCATCACGGACATCACGGATCGGAAGATCATCGAAGACGCCCTCCGGGTAAGTGAGGAGCGATTCAAGTTGGCTGCGGAAGGCTCCACGGACGGGCTCTACGATTGGCACATTCCGCAAAACCACGTTTATTACTCGCCCCGGTGGAAGGAGATGCTGGGGCACGCCGAACAGGAGGTGGGAAATCATTTCGATGAGTGGCGTAATCGGCTGCATCCGAACGATCACGATCGCGCGATGAGCTACGTCAATGATTTCCTGGCTGGCCGGACCAAGAAGTATGAATTGGAGGCGCGCTTGCGGCATCGGGACGGGACCTACCGCTGGATCCTCTCCCGCGCGACCCTGATTCGCGACGCCCGGGGCCTGCCCCAACGATTGGTCGGCTCCCATGTGGATCTGACCGAATTGCGGGAACTGCAGCGGAAACTGCTGGAGGTTTCGGAGCAGGAACGCCGCATCATTGGATACGACCTGCACGATGGATTGGGTCAGCAACTCACGGCGGTGGAGATGCTCGCCCTGCTCGCCTACAAGCGCGTTCCGGAGACGGATCCCGACGCCCGGAAGCTGCTTTCGGAAATGGCGAGCCTGATCCGCACCTCCATCAGTCACGTCCGCACCCTCTCCCGGGGTCTGGCACCCACCACGCCCACCGGCAAAGGCCTGGTGGATGCGTTGGAAGAATTGGTGCACCTGTCCCAGGCGGCATCCGGCATTCGCTGCCAATTGCATCCGGGAGGGGTTTTGACGCCCCTCGACCCCTTGGTCTCCAGCCAGCTTTATCGCATTGCCCAGGAGGCCGTAAACAATGCCCTGAAGCACTCCCAGGCGACCCGGATCGACGTCTATATACGCCAAAGCGGTGGCACCTCGCTGTTAATCATCGACGACGACGGGCAGGGAATCACCGCCGGCAACGGTCAGCGGGCAAAACACGGCCTGGAGATCATGAAGTATCGAGCCCATTTGCTGGGCGCCCATCTTGAGATCACCCCCCGGTTGGACGGGGGCACCAGCGTCCGTTGCCAACTCATTTCCTACCTATGAAAAACACCAAAATACTTCCCAAAAAAGCCGCGGTCCGGAGCCCCGTTCCGGCCCCCGAACCTCCCGCCGTGGCGGCTCCGGTCGCACCCGCACCCGGACCCGCAGCCAAGCTGCCCGCGCCCGCCGCCCGCCGCGTGCTGGTCATTGATGATCATCCGGTCCTCCGGATGGGCATTTCACTCCTCATCAACAGCAGCCCGGGTTGGACCGTCTGCGCCGAAGCCGGATCCGGGCAGGAAGGGCTGGCCAAGGCCGCCGAAACCAAACCGGATTTGATCCTGCTGGATCTCACCCTGCCGGATCGCAACGGTCTGGATCTCTTGAAGGATTTCCAGATGGCGCTTCCCAATGTGCCGGTCTTGATCCTGTCCATGCACGATGAAATGCTCTATGCCGAGCGAGCGCTGCGGGGGGGCGCCCGTGGCTACGTGATGAAAGAGGCGGGCGGTGCCAAGGTGATCGAAGCGCTCAATACCGTGGTGGAAGGCCGGGTTTTTGTCAGCGATCGCGTTTCCTCCGACCTCCTCGGCAATCTCAATCGCCGGAATCAAAGCGCCGCCAAATCTCCGTTGGGCAGCCTGACCGACCGGGAATTCGAAATCTTCCGCTTGATCGGCGAAGGCAAAAGCACACGGATTATTGCCGCCCAATTGGGGTTGAGCCCGAAGACGGTGGATGTCCATCGGGCCAATATTAAGGAGAAATTGACCATCCGCGATCTGCCCGCCTTGATTCGTCAGGCCGTTTGCTGGGTTGAGGGCCAACGCCTCGAACCTCAAACCTGATCAGCTTCGGACCGGGGGCGAGCGCTGGTAGATCGGCTTTTTCACCTGCACCGCCGCGCCATTCCGTCCGCGGATCTCAATCTCGATCGGCGCCCCCACGGACGCGAGTGCCGGTGGGACATAGCCCATGCCGATGCCCAGGTTTAAGGACGGGCTCTGGGTGCCACTCACGACCACCCCCACCCGCGCGCCCGCCACCCAGATGGGATAGCCGGGCCGCGGCGGGGCGGATTTTCCGACCATCCGGAAGGCAATCAACTTCTTGGCCAACGCCCCGGCCTTTTGAGCTGCCAGGACCGATCGACCGACAAATTCCCCCTTGTCCCAACCGACAAACACACCCAGACCCGCCTCAATGGGGGAGGTGGTTTCGTCCAATTCGTGACCATATAACGGATAGCAAACCTCCGTGCGTAAAGTATCCCGGGAGCCCAGCCCACAAGGCTGCAGGCAACCCACATGTCCCACCGCCAAGGCCCGCTCCCAGAAGGCCTCCACGTGATCCGCCGGCAGGACAATCTCGAAGCCATCCTCACCTGAATAGCCCGTTCGGGCGACCCATGCCTCCACGCCTTCCCACCTCCAGGCACCGATTTGATTCTTGAGCAAATCCGTGGGTTTGGCGACCGGCATGCCCCCCGTCGATCCACCCACAAAAAGCAGATCCATGAAATCAATCACTCTGGGACCTTGGATTGCGACGGCACCCCAACTCCCCGATTCGTCCTTCAGCGTCACCGCACCGGGATTCACCCACACAGCCTGCCGGTGGAGCAACCAGGCGACATCCGCCTCAATCCGGGAGGCATTGACAATCAAAAGGTAGCGGCTGTCCCCCAGTCGATAGACATAAAGATCATCCATCGTCCCTCCCGTTTCCTGACACATCTGCGAATACTGTCCCCCACCGATCACCAGACGCCGGATATCATTGGTTAAAGTCGCATTCAAAAAAGAGCCCGCGCCCGGCCCGGACACCCAAACCTCACCCATATGAGAGATATCAAAGATGCCAGCGGCCCGTCGTACACAAAGGTGCTCGTCGACAATCGACGAGTATTGAACGGGCATTTCCCAGCCACCGAATTCGATGAGCTTGCCACCTCGACGCTGGTGGGCGGCAAACAAGGGTGTGCGCTTTAACATGGCGTGATTGAGTTCGCCCATCTCCAACAATTGTCCAATCGCAGTGCTCTCGAATTCAGACGCCGTCCAGATCGGAGTGCAAAAACGATGCCGCGCTGCAAGCCTTGTGCCAGGCGTACCCAGCAAAACGCCCGCCATTTTTGGCGGGCGTGGTGAATCCCAAGGCGGAAACTATTTGGTCACCTCGGCGGCCGGAGCGGCCTCCGCGTCAGTGGGGAAAACCGGCAGGTCAACCAATTCCAAAATGGCCAACTGGGCCGCGTCCCCATTGCGCTGTCCCAACCTCACGATGCGGGTATAACCCCCACTTCGGGTCTTGAAGACGGGAGCGATCCGATCAAACAGGATGTGCACCACATCGTGTTCGTTGCGGAACTTCTCCCGCAAAACCTTCCCCTTCACCGTCGGAGTTCCCACGAAATGGGAGCGCGGCTGCTGGCGCAACTTGGCGGCCGCCAACCGGCGCAAATGAACTCCACGTTCCTTGGTCGAACTTAACGCCTCGCGCCCCAGCGTGATGAGCTTCTCAATCACCGGCCGGGCCGCCTTGGCCTTGTCGATGGTCGTCGTGATGCGGGAATGCTTGATGAGGCTGCAAGCCATGTTGGCCAGCATCGCATTTCGATGATCGCCCTTACGGCCCAGCTTATGATTGCGCTTAAGATGTCGCATGTGCAGTTCTTTTAAGGTTTCTTGGCTTCCGCCGAAGCTTCCAGTAATCCGGGCTCAAAGGACATGCCCAGATTCAGGCCGAGACCGGAGAGCTTCTCCTTGATCTCGTTCAACGACTTCTTGCCGAAATTACGGTACTTCAACATTTCCTGTTCGGACTTCATCGCCAGTTGACCCACGGTCGTGATATTGGCGTTGTTCAAGCAGTTGGCGGCCCGAACGCTCAACTCAATCTCGTTGACCGACATGTTCAGCAACTTCTTCAGCTTCGCCTTGTCGTCATCCTGAGGCTTCTGTTCCTCTTCAAACTCGACCGCGTTCTTGTCGTAACCGACGAACACGTCCATATGATGTTGCAGGATCGCCGACGCCTGCGTCAGCGCGTCATCCGGAGACATCCGCCCATCGGTCCACACTTCCAGCACCAGCTTGTCGTAATCGGTGCGTTGCCCGACGCGCGCCTGCTCCACGTTATAGCGCACCCGCGTGACGGGCGAAAACAGGGAATCAATCGCAATGACACCAATGGCCTGATCCGGCTTCTTGTTGTCATCTCCCGGGCAGAACCCGCGGCCCACCTTGACCTCCAACTCCATCTCCAGGCGCTTCTTTTTGTCCAGGGTGCAAATCAACTGGCCCGGGTTCACCAATTCAACATTCTGGTTGAGTTGTATATCGCCGGCCGTCACGGCACCCTCCTTGGTGACGGAAAGCAGCAGCGTCTGGGGATCACGGCTGTGGGCCCGGAATTTGATCTTCTTCAGATTCAACACGATGTCCGTACCATCCTCCACCACTCCATCCACCGTGGTGAACTCGTGCATCGCGCCATCAATCTTCACCGAGGTGATTGCCGCACCCTCCAGGGAAGACAGCAAAACGCGGCGAAGTGAATTGCCAATGGTATGACCGTAGCCGGTTTCAAACGGCTCCGCGACAAACTTGGCATAGGTTTCCGTTGCGGTCGTCTCATCCTTGACCAACCGTTTGGGTAACTCAAAACGTCCTAATCGAACAGGCATGGCTATATTAATTGCAATTTTAAACTGAATGGCCCGCCCTTTACTCCCTGGGCGGACCCTTCCATATAATTGCTCAATCTGACGACCCGCGTCAGACTGGTAACTTCAACGGGAGTAAAATTCCACGACTGCCTGCTCATTGGCAATCGGCTTGATCTCATCACGCGACGGGATGCGCAGAAGGGTGGCCTTCAGGTTCTCCCGATCCAGGATCAGCCAGTCCGGAACAACCCGGGCGGTGGACCCCTCAATGTTCTTCTGGGCGATCGCCTTGGATTTGGCGTGATCGCGGATCTGCACCACATCGTTCACCTTCACGGCGAAGCTGGGTACATTAACCTTGCGGCCGTTGACCTTGACGTGCCCGTGGGTGACCAATTGCCGCGCCGCGGCCCGGGTCAACGCGAAGCCGGCATGGTAAACGAGATTATCCAGCCGGGTCTCCAGAATCTGGAGCATCTTTTCCCCGGTGATGCCGCGCATGCGCAATGCCCGTTCATAGACATTGCGGAACTGGCGCTCCTGCAATCCATAGAAAAAGCGAAGCTTTTGTTTTTCCAACAAGCCCGCCCCGTACTCGCTGACCTTGCGACGGAACTTGGGGCCGTGGACACCGGGGGGGAAATTGCGGCGCTCCAAATACTTGGAAGCTCCAAAAATCGGCACGCCGAAACGGCGGCTGATACGAACGCGGGGACCTGTATAACGAGCCATGGTGTTTGAATCTGGCCTAAATTTTTATTGATTAGACGCGGCGCTTCTTGCGGGGACGGCAGCCGTTGTGCGGCACCGGGGTCACATCCTTGATGGAGCTTATCTCCATTCCAATAGCCTGGAGCGCGCGAATAGCGGATTCACGGCCCGATCCCGGTCCACTGACCCGGACCTCAACCTCGCGCATGCCGTGCGACATCGCCTGGCGGGCGGCGTCCTGAGCGGCCTGTTGGGCAGCAAAGGCGGTGCTCTTGCGGGAACCCTTGAAACCAACCCGACCGGCGGTGCTCCAGCCAATCGTATTGCCCTGCATGTCGGTAATGGTCACCTGGGTGTTGTTGAAAGTCGCCAGAATGTTCGCGACGCCGATCGACACGTTCTTCGCACCCTTGGCACGGATGATCTTGGTTGCCCTGGGATCTTCACCCAGCAACTCGGCCGCGGAGGGCGCGGCCGTCGCGGCCGTCACCGCCGGCACGGCCGGCACGGCCGGAGTTGCGGGCGGTGCCGACGCCGTCGTCGCTGCAGTTGCTGCGGTCGGTGCGGCGGGGGCCACGGCGGTCGGATCAGCATCAGCGGACTTGCGGGTCTTGACCGGCTTTTCAGCAGGGGCTCCCTCGGTCTTCGCCGGTGTCCGCTTGGCCTTCGTTTCTTCAGCCATATTAATATGAAATCTGGTTTAGCAAATTGCGTTGATCGTGATCGCTCACGTCGTCCCCGCCTTGGCGTTCGGATTGCGCTGGACGCCCACGGTCTTGCGGGGGCCCTTGCGGGTTCTGGAATTTGTCTGGGTACGCTGACCGCGGACGGGCAACCCACGCAAATGGCGCTGACCGCGATATGATTTGATCGCCTGGAGGCGCTTCAAATTCATACCAATCTCACGGCGCAGGTCACCCTCCACTGCGTGTTTACCCTCTTGAATCGCGTTCACAATCAGCGACAGCTGACTTTCGCTCAGGCTTTTGGCCCGAAGTGACGGATCAATATTGGCGCGCGCGAGAATCTCTCGCGCATTCACCGGCCCAATTCCATAGATGTAGCGGAGTGAAATCTCCACCCGCTTCTCACCGGGAATATCGACACCCAATATACGTGGCATGGTTGATACAGTTGTCTATTAACCTTGGCGCTGCTTGTGGCGCGCGTTGGAGCAGATCACGCGAATGACGCCCTTGCGCCGCACAATCTTGCAGTTCTCGCAAAGCTTCTTAACTGAGGCTCGCACTTTCATGTTTAAATGTTTCTAACCGATCCGAATCCACAAAGCATCAATACAATGGTGCTTCGTCATCCTTAGTCAAAATCTCCGCTTCCGCTTCCGTTATCACGATGGTGTGCTCAAAATGAGCACTCACCTGGCCGTCCACCGTCACCACCGTCCATTCATCGGCCAGCATTCGCACCGCCGGTGACCCCAGAGTCACCATGGGTTCAATCGCCAGGGTCATCCCGGGTAGCAGCACCGTCTTGCTGCCGCTGCCACGGTCCGCATAGTTGGGAACCTGTGGTTCCTCGTGGACTGATCGCCCGACACCGTGGCCACAGAACTCGCGCACCACCCCGTAGCCCGCTGCCTCGACCACCTTCTGGACCGCCCGACCAATTTCACCGACGCGGCTGCCGGCTCTGGCGGCTGCGATTCCTGCATGCAGGCTTTTGATGGTGATGTCCATCAAATCCTGTTGACGCGGGGAGCAACCCCCCACGGCAACCGTCATCGCCACATCACCGACAAAGCCATTGAAGCGAACGCCCACGTCCAGTTTGAGAATATCGCCAAACTGCAGGCGCCGTCCACTGCCGATTCCGTGAATGACTGCCTCGTTGACTGAAAGACAACATTGCATTGGAAATCCGCGGTAACCCAGAAAGGCACTGACGCCCCCCTGCTGCCGGATGATCTCGCCCACCTGCACATCCAACTCCCGGGTTGTGAGGCCCGGTTGTGCCAACAGTGCCGCCTTTCTCAATACCCGACAGGCTATCTTGCCCGCCTCCCGCATAAGCTGAACCTCAGCCGGTCGTTTG
>JAYTHD010000421.1:0-19810 GCA_043732975.1 Verrucomicrobiota bacterium | reverse complement strand
ATTCCCGTCCCATTCCGTGCAGCAGATCGCTGATCACCGCGTTTTCCGTGGGCAGGGGACCTTCACCCACCCGGGTGGTGTAGGCCTTGAGGACGCCGACCACCTTGTCCATCCGGTTCGGCGGCACCCCGGAGCCCGTGCAGGCGCCACCGGCGGTGGTGTTGGAAGAGGTCACATACGGATACGTGCCGTGGTCGATATCCAGGAAGGTTCCCTGGGCGCCTTCGAAGAGGATGTTGGCACCACGTTGCGTCGCTTCGTGGAGGAAGACGACCGTGTTGCGTACGAAGGGTCGCAAGCGATCCGCGGCGGCGGAGTAATCGGCCAGAATGCGGTCGTACTCCAGCGGCGTGCCGCCGAGGGCCTTGATGACCTCGTTGTTTTCCGTCAGACGCTCCCGGAGTTTTTGTGGGAAGCGTTCCCGGTTGATCAGGTCGATGACCCGCAGGCCGACGCGTGCGGCCTTGTCCCCGTAGGTGGGTCCGATGCCTCTTTTGGTCGTGCCGATCTTCTCCTTGCCTTTGCGGATTTCCCGGGCGCCATCGAGTTCCCGGTGCCACGGGAAGACGACGTGCGCCGTTTCGGCGATCTGAAAATTGGCCGGGGTGACGGGGACGCTCAACCGGGCGAGGCCGTCCAGTTCCGCGACAAGGCCGACGGGATCCAGGACGACGCCATTGCCGACGATGCAGACCTTTCCGGGGCGGAGGATGCCGCTGGGAATGAGGTGGAGGACATATTTGTCTTTGCCAATGAAGACGGTGTGCCCGGCGTTGTTGCCACCCTGGGTGCGGACCACGATCTCCGACGTTTCCGTGAGGACGTCGATGATCTTGCCTTTGCCTTCGTCGCCCCATTGGGCGCCGACGAGAATTACATTCGCCATGTTTGTGTGTGCCCGGCCGCGTTGGGCGCGGCGATTGACTCTGGTTTGACTCTGATTTTTGGCAACGAAAAGCCCGAGGCGTAAACCTCGGGCGGACGCTGCCGGTATTTACCGCCGGACGCTAGTCGGCGAACGGGTGGCGTCAACTGTCCGTGAATGAATTGAAAATCCCCTTCCATCGGCCGCACCGATTCCTACATTGCCCGCCGAAATTCAAAAAATGAGCAAGCAGTTTTTCCCGAAAATCGGGAACATTTCCTACGCGGGGCCGCAATCGCGCGATCCGCTCTCGTTCAAACATTATCGTGCGGAGGAGGTGGTCGAGGGCAAGACCATGGCTGAGCACCTGCGTTTCGCCGCCGTTTATTGGCACACCATGCGCGGGACGGGCGGCGACATGTTTGGCTGGGGCAGTGCCAACCGGCCTTGGGCCACCGGGGAATGCAGCACGACGGAAGCCCTCGCCCGGGCGCGCGCGTTTTTTGAGTTCGCCACCAAACTGGGCATTCCCTATTACGCCTGGCACGACCGCGACCTCGGCTCGCACGGCAAGAACCTGAAGGCGGCGAACACCCAGTTTGATGCGGTGGGCCAGGAGTTGAAGCGCCTGCAGAAGGACACGGGCGTGAAGCTATTATGGGGCACCGCGCAGAATTTTGTGCATCCCCGTTACCTGCACGGGGCGTCGACCAGTTGTAACGCCGATGTCTTCTGCTTCGCGGCGGCGCAGGTCAAGAAGGCCATCGAGTGGACCCATGAACTGGGGGGTGAGGGCTATGTGTTCTGGGGGGGGCGCGAGGGCTATTCCACGTTGCTCAACACCGATCTGAAACGCGAGATGGATCACATGGCGCGCTTCATGCACATGGCGGTGGATTTCAAGAAGAAGCTGGGCTTCAAAGGGCCGTTCTGGATTGAACCCAAGCCGAAGGAGCCGACCAAGCACCAGTACGATTCCGATGCGGCGTCCTGCCTGAATTTCCTCCGGGAATACGGCCTGCTGGAACATTTCCAATTGAACATCGAAGTGAACCATGCCTGGCTCGCCGGGAAAACCATGGAGCACGAACTCGAGGTGGCCGGTTCCGCCGGCGCCCTCGGGTCGATCGATGCCAACATGGGCGACTACTTCCTCGGCTGGGATACCGATCAGTTCCCCACCGATTTGTACCTGACGGCCAAGACCATGCTCAGCGTTCTGAAGTACGGCGGCTTCACCAAGGGTGGCGTCAACTTCGACGCCAAGGTGCGTCGCGAGAGCTTTACCGAGCTGGACCTTTTCTACGCCCACATTGCCGGCATGGACACCTTCGCGCGCGGCCTGAAAATCGCCGCGGCGATCCGGGCGGATGGGCGACTGGCGCAGTTCGTTCAGGAACGGTACCGCACCTGGGACAGCGGCATCGGCGCCCGCATCGAGGCGGGCAAGGCGACGTTCGCCGAATGTGAAAAGCATGCCCTGGCGCTGGGCAACGTCACCGGGTTGGAATCGGGTCGCCAGGAATTGCTCGAGGCGATCTTCAACGAATTCATCTGAGCCCGCGTCGGCAGTGCCCAGGCCGATTGAGGCTGGTCAGGCCGTCTTGGCGGCCTTTTCTCCCTTCGCCCGGACGGTCTTGCCCTGGAGCATTTCAACAAATTGCCTGGTGGCCGGGTTGAGCACCTTGGACTTCTTGTGGATCACCGCCACCGGTCGCTCGATTTGCTTGTCCGCAAACCGCAGCATCACCAGCGTGCCTTTCGCAACCTCCTGAGACACGGCGGATTCCGGAACGATGCTGACGCCGACGTCGATCTCGACCGCGCGCTTCACGGTCTCGATGTTGTCGAATTCCATGCTCGTGTTCACCGTGACGCCCCCGTCGCGGAACAATCGGTCCAACGCCCGGCGCGTCGGGGTATCGGCATCAAAGGCAACGAATCGCTGGTTCTGCAACGCCGCAAACTCCAGTTTTTTCTGCTTGGTCAGGGGATGGGCGGGGTGGCAGATGAGCACCATCGGCTCGCGCCAGACTTCGATCATTTCCACCCGGGCGTCCCGGCCGGGATATGCGACCAAACCGAGGTCCACGATATTGCCGAGGAGGTCGTCATAGACCTGATTGAAGCGTTGGTACTCGACGTGGACGTTTACCGCCGGATGCGCTTTGAGGAAGGTCTTCAGGTAGGCGGGAAGACCGTACAGGCCGACCGAATAGATGGTTGCCACCCGGATGGAACCGGAGATGACGCCCTGCGCTTCCTGAAGGCTGGACTGCAGCGCGTCGTAGCTTTGGATGATGGTCTTGCTCGACTCGTACAGCAGCGTGCCCTCACGGGTGAGTCGGAAACGCTTCTTTGAACGTTCGATCAGCAGACAGTTGAAAACCCGTTCCAGTGAACTGATTTGCTGGCTGACGGCGCTCTGGGTGATGCCGCTGATCTCGGCTGCCCGCGTGAAGCTTTCCGTTTCCGTCAGGTCACAGAAGATTTTAAAACTTTCAATTTGCACTGATGCTCATCATAAACGGTTCTCGTGAGAGCACACGTCGGGGAAAAATGCGCATGGGTAGTCAAACGCCTTAACATCCGGCATGGTCAAGTGGTTAAAACCACTATAGCAATGGCTGGTCAGTCGTTGAACGTTTTACCCATCCCCGTCCGGGCGCAGGAGCCTGGGCCGGGGACCGAAAAGGGCGGTTCCGACCCGGATCAGCGTGGAGCCTTCCTCGATGGCGATTTCCAAATCGCCGCTCATCCCCATGCTCAGGATCGGCAGCGGTCTCCCCAGCAAGCGGGCGCATTGATCCCGCAGTACGCGCAGGCGTTGAAAAAACGGGCGCGCCCGTTCCGGATCGGAGGCATAGGGTGCCAGCGTCATGAGCCCCTGGATTTCCAGTCGCTTCAAATCCGCCATCGCCGTTACCTGTTCGAGCAGTCGCGCCGGGGACCAGCCGAATTTCGAGGCTTCGCCGGCGACATTCACCTCGAGGAGCACCTGAACGGTGCGGGATTGTTTCCCGGCCTGCTTTTGAATATCGGCGGCCAGTTCCGGTGAATCGACGCTCTGGATCCACGGAAACAACGCCACGGCGTCGCGCACCTTGTTGGATTGGAGATGCCCGATCAGGTGCCACTGCAGCCGGTCCGGACAAAGAGGAATCTTGGCCTTGGCCTCCTGAAGGCGACTTTCTCCAAAGACCGATAATCCCAACCTGGCGGCGGCGGCCACGCTCTCCGCTGGATGAAATTTGCTGACGGCGAGGAGTTCGACGCCGGCCGGATCCCGACCGGCACGGGCGCACGCGGCAGCGATGCGGCGCCGGATTTTTTCCAGATTGTCCGCCAGGGATTCGGCCACGGATTGCACGCGGGCAAGGTGGCGGAAAGGCCGGCCGAGGCGAACGAATCCCGAGCGGGAAGGCATTGTTATCCGGCCGACGTTGGACAAGCCATCCCGCAGCCGAGATGCCGGTGGCGTCGCTCGCCCCTCGCCGATTCCAAGTGGCAATTCAGCTCGCGGCGCCGACGGAATTGGATTATTCGTAGAGGATGTTTTCCCGCGGAATGTTCGATGCCCTACGGCGACTCACCCGGGTCCGGGCGTGGTTGCTGCTCGGGGCCGTGACCACGACGGTTCCAACGCTCCGGGCGCTGGAGCCGATCCCGGACAAGTTGGTGGTGCTGACCTTCGACGATTCCGTGGCCTCGCACTACTGGGTCGTGCGCCCATGGCTGAAGAAATTCGGCTTTGGAGCCACCTTCTTCATCACGGAAGGATTCAGTTTTCGCACGAACAAGCAGGATTATCTGACCTGGGAACAGATTGCTGAAATGCATCGCGACGGCTTTGAAATTGGCAATCACACCCGCGACCACCTGGGCATTGCGGCGGACACCTTCGCCCGGTATCCGGAGCAATTGGGAGTGATCGAAGCGCGCTGTGCGGAGCACGGCATTCCCAAGCCCGTCAGTTTTGGTTATCCCGGCAATGCCATTTACGAAGGGGTGATTCCTTTGCTGGCCGAGCTGGGATACCAATTCGCCCGCCGCGGCGGACAGCCCGAGTTCGCGTACGAAAAAGGCGAGGGGCGCGCCTATGAACCGGGGTTGGATCATCCGCTTTTGATTCCAACCGCCGGTGATGCCCGGCCGAATTGGACGCTTGAGAATCTGCGTCGCGCCGCCGGGATGGCCCGCGAGGGGCGCATCGCCGTGCTGCAATTTCATGGGGTGCCGGACCGCGATCATCCGTGGGTGCACACGCCGCCGGATCGTTTCGACGAATATCTGCGCTGGCTGTCCTCGAACGGTTACCGGGCGATCGCCCTGCGCGATCTGACTCGTTTTGTGGATCGGGCGAAGGTTCCCGCACAACCGATGGGCGGCATCGCGGAGCGGCAGGCCCATCCCCGCGTCCTGACCGTCGTCCGGGGAAGAATCACCGATGCGTCCAGCGGTCGTATCATTCCGGCGCGGCTTTATCTGCGCGATGCGTCCGGCCGTTGGTTTTTTCCGGACAGTCAATCGGCGTCCGGATCCACCATCGCGTACCAGCGTCGCAACGGTCAGACCAGCGAGGAAATGCACACCACGCTCTCGGCTGATCCCTTTGAAGTGCTGCTGCCGCCGGGCCGATATTCGGCGCGGGTGGAGCGCGGCAAGGAATGGTTGCCGCTGGAGCAGGAATTCACGGTGGGCGAGGAACCGATGGAGATCGCACTGCCGTTGCACCGATGGAGTCACCTGGAGGAGCGCGGATGGTACAGCGGCGATGGGCATAACCACCGGAATCCGGCCGACCTGCCCAATGTCCAACTGGCGGAGGATTTGAACGTCGCGATGCCCATGGTGTATTGGACCACGACGGACACCCTTTCACCTCGGGACAGCCCGCAGAACATGAAGGGTTCGTTCGCGGCCGGAGCGCAGAGCATCGACGCCACCCACGCGTGGTTCTCGCGCAATTCGGAATATGAAATCTTCTCCAGCGCCGGGCGGCCGCACACCCAGGGAGCACTGCTCGTCCTGAATCATCGCACGATTCTTGACCTGCCCGCCCAGCCCATTCGCAAGGTGGTGGCCCGGGCCCGCGCGGAAGGGGCCTTGCTCGATCTGGAAAAACACAACTGGCCGTGGTCGATGCCCCTGGTGCCGTTGCTCCAGCCGGATCTTTTTGAACTGGCGAACAACCATCATTGGCGGACGGATTTCGGCGTGCGCTCATGGGCGCTGGGAGCACCTCCGTGGATGCAGGCAGGCGCGGGCAATGATACCGAACGGAACTGGACCCTCTTCGGCTTCCGCACCTGGTACGCGCTCCTGAACTGTGGCTTCAAAATCGCACCGTCGGCGGGCACGGCGAATGGCGTGCATCCGGTGCCGCTGGGATTCAGCCGGGTCTATGTGAACACGCCGGGAGGCTTCGCGCCGGAAAGCTGGCTGCGTGGGTTGAAGCAGGGTCGTAGTTTTGTGACGACCGGTCCGCTGCTCTTGGCGACGGTCGACGGCGCGCTACCCGGGGAGCGTTTTCAGCGGCGTGCGGGGGCCCGGCCCGACTTCCGTGTCGCCGCTGAAATCTTTTCTGAACGTCCTCAGACGACCGTGGAAATCATTTCCAATGGCGAAGTGGTGGCGACGGAAGAAGTGGCGATGAAGCCGCTCCCGAACGGCGGTTATCGGGGCGAATTTTCCGGCCGGGTGGAATTTCGCCACAGTGGTTGGCTGGCGGTGCGGGCTTGGGAGCCCCGCGTGGACAATCGATTCCGCTTCGCCCACACGGGCGCGTGGCACATTCGGATTGGCCGTGAAGAACCGCATCCCCACCGGGTGGAGGTCGACTGGTTCGTGCAGCGCTGCCAGGAGGAGATCGCCCGGAATCAGCCCGTGCTTCCCAAGGAAAGTCTCGCCGAGTACGAAGCGGCCCTGGCGGCTTGGAAGGAAATCGCGCGCCGCGCCGTTGATTGAGACGGACGTTGTTATCGGGAGCACCGGCACGTCGATCACGATGTCTGCCCGGCGGCGGGATATTAGCCGCCGGGCGCAGGGGAATCGCCGCGGCATTTCAATCCTCCGGTGCGGCCAATTTCGCGAGCACGGTCAGATCCTCCAGGGTGGTGGTGTCCCCTTTGATTTCCAAACCGCTGGCAATCTGTTTGAGCAGGCGGCGCATGATCTTCCCGGAACGGGTTTTCGGCAGGGCGTCGGCAAAACGGATGTCATCGGGTTTGGCCACCGGTCCGATCTCCTTACCCACGTGATTCCGCAGTTCGATTTTCAGTTCGGCCGACGCTGCCTTGCCGGTCTTCAACGTGACAAAGCAAACCAGCGCCTGGCCTTTCATATCGTCGGGACGACCGACGACGGCCGCTTCGGCGACGGACGGGTGACTCACCAAGGCGCTTTCAATTTCCGCAGTACCAATGCGATGCCCGGCAACGTTCAGCACGTCATCAATCCGGCCCACGATCCAGAAATAGCCATCCTTGTCCCGGCGACAGCCGTCGCCCGTGAAATAGCTGCCTTTCACCTCGGTCCAATAGGTCTCCTTGAATCGTTTGGGGTCGCCCCAGATGCCCCGGAGCATGAACGGCCACGGTTTGCGGATCACCAGTTTGCCGCCGGTGTTGACCGGGACCGGTTTCCCGTCGTCGTCCACCACCTCGGGCAGGATGCCGAAGAAGGGCAGGGATGCCGTGCCGGGTTTGAGCGGAGTCGCACCGGGCAGGGGGCTGATCATGATGCCGCCGGTTTCGGTCTGCCACCAGGTATCCACGATCGGACAGCGTCCACCGCCGATGACCTTGTGGTACCACATCCACGCTTCGGGATTGATCGGTTCACCGACGGAACCGAGCAGGCGCAGGGAACTCAGGTCGTGTTTGGCCGGCCATTCGTCACCCCATTTCATGAACGCGCGGATCGCCGTCGGCGCTGTGTACAGAATGCTGACCCGGTACTTTTCAACGATGCGCCAGAAGCGATCCGGTTCCGGCCAGTTGGGCGCACCTTCGTACATCAAGGCCGTCGCTCCGTTGGACAGGGGGCCGTAGACCAGATAGCTGTGGCCGGTGACCCAGCCAATGTCCGCGGTACACCAGTAGACATCCTCGTCGCGCAGATCGAAGACGTACTTTGAGGTCGTTTTGGCCCCGAGCAGATAACCGCCGGTGGAATGGAGGATGCCCTTCGGTTTGCCGGTAGATCCGCTGGTGTAGAGAATGAACAGCGGCGCCTCGGAATCCATCTTCGCCGCCGGGCAATGGGCATCGACGTATTCCAATTCCCGGTGCCAGAACAGGTCGCGGCCTTCGGCCATGTGGATTTCGCTGCCCGTGCGCCGGAGGACGATGACTTTTTCAATCGTGGCGGTGAGCGACCTGCCGGCGGCGTCCTTCAGCTTCAGCGCGTCATCCACGTTTTTCTTGAGCGGAACGACGGCACCGCGGCGGTAGCCTCCGTCGGCGGTCACGATCAATTTCGCGCCGCAATCCTGGACGCGGTCGGCCACCGATTGGGCACTGAAGCCGCCAAAGATCACGCTGTGGACGGCCCCGATGCGGGTACACGCCAGCATGGCGATGGCCGCTTCGGGAACCATGGGCAGATACAGAATGACGCGATCACCGCGGCCGACGCCATGGCGTTTGAGCACGTTGGCAAAGCGGCAGACTTCGCGGTGGAGTTGGGCGTAAGTCAGCACGCGCTCCTCGCCGGGCTTGCCATCGGTGGCGAGTTCGCCCTCCCAGATGAGGGCCGCCTTATTGGCCGTCGCCGTGCCGAGCCAGCGGTCCAGGCAGTTTTCGCTGACGTTGAGTTGACCGCCGATGAACCATTTCGCGAACGGCTCCTTCCACTGCAGGACTTTTTTGAAGGGCTTCTGCCAGACCAGCTCCTGCTTGGCGAGTCGTCCCCAGAACCGCTCCGGGGATTTGACCGACTCGGTCCACATCTTTTTGTACTCGGCCATCGAGCGGACGTGCGCCCGCGCAGAGAATTCCCGGGCAGGTTTGAAAACCCGCGTTTCGGTCGAAAGTGAAGAGAAATTCGAGGGACCAGCAGTCTTGGCAGTCTTTTTACTCATGGAAAATGCGGGTCACTGTCGGAAGACAACCGGATGTTCGTCAACGGAGAAGCCGTTCATCGGAAAATCAACCGGGCCGTTGGAACGGGCGACGAAAGGTTTCGTGGAAATCGTAGCCACCCTGGAAATCGGCCTTGCTGTCCTGGTCGGTTTTCGTCAGCACCTTGTGTTCAATCAGATTGAAGACCACTTCGCCCCAATCCGCGCAGCAATGGATTCCCCAGTCATCAAGGACCGTCCAGGCCATGGGCCCGAATTGCGCCAGCGCCAGATGTTTGAGGCCATCGAGCAATTCCGCGCCGTTGATGTGTCGATCCTTCCCCTCGTGGAGCATGAGGTCGGACTTGGTTTCGTCGAGGGCTTCGCGGAGAAACAGGTAGGCGCCGCGGCCGTAGCGCGGATCCAGGGTGAGAATGGGCTCCAGGCTTCGTTCAAATTCAGTCATGGCGGTGGAGGGATGGCGTCAACGATTGGGACTGGTTTGCGATCCGGGATCCGCGCTTACCGGGACGGGCGGCAGGCTGGCCGGGGGGTGCAACCGCCACCAGACACGGGCGCCCAAGCCGCCGAACACCAGCAGGAGTACGATGAACAGGACCCAGCGCTCTTGTCGTGTCATGGGGAGGAACCGGAGTGGCGGAGTCTTTTGTTTCGCAAACCCGGGGCGCCCGGGCTCCATCAACTGACGACAATGTTCACCAACCGTTGGGGAATCACGATGACTTTGCGGACCGTTTTTCCCTCGAGGAATGACGCCACTTTTTCGGAGGCAAGGGCGGCGGTTTCGGCGGCTTCGGGCGTCGACTGCGTGGGTATCCGGATAACGTCCCGCAATTTGCCGTTCACCTGCACGGGCAGTTCCATTTCGTCCTCCACCAGCAACGCCGGGTTGAAGGCCGGCCAGGAGGCATAGGACAGGCTGGGGGCCGCGGAACCCACGCCGCTGTGCAGGCGGGCCCAGAGTTCCTCGGAAAGATGCGGTGCGAAGGGGGCCAATACTTGGAGAAACGTCTTCAGCACGGAAATCGGTCGCACCGTCCAGGTGATGGCCTCGTTGACAAAAACCATCATGGCCGAGATCGCGGTGTTGAAACGCAACCCGTCCAGGTCTTCGGTGACCTTCTTGATGCAGGCGTGCAGGGCCTTGAGTTGCGGCGCAGTCGCCGCGACGTCGTGGAGAGTGGTGTTCAACCGGATGGCCGCGGCGAACTGGGCCTCGCGCTCGGGAGCAATCGTGGTGTTCTGTTCGTATTCCTCCTCGGATTTCTCGTCGACGTACAAGCGCCAGACGCGTCCCAGGAAACGATACACGCCTTCCACGCCGCGCGTGTTCCACGGTTTGGTCTCCTGCAGGGGGCCCATGAACATTTCGTAGAGGCGAAACGCGTCGGCGCCGAATTCCTGCAAAACATCATCCGGATTGACCACGTTGCCGCGTGATTTGGACATCTTCTGGCCATCGGCCCCGAGGATGAGTCCCTGGTTGACCAGCTTGTAAAAAGGTTCGGCGGTGGAGACGTGTCCGAGATCGAACAGTACCTTGTGCCAGAACCGGGCGTACAACAGATGCAGGACGGCGTGTTCCGTGCCGCCCACGTAAAGGTCAACACCCGGGGTGGTCGGCCGCGGGCCGCCGGTGGCGCCCATCCAATAGATTTCCGGGTCCGGACCGGTAAAGGTCGCGGCGTTGCGTGCGTCCAGGAAGCGCAGGTAATACCAGCACGAGCCGGCCCATTGCGGCATGGTATTGGTTTCCCGCATTGAGCCGTCCGGGAGCTGCACCCAGGTGGTCGCCCGCGCGAGTGGCGGGTTTCCGTCCGTCGTCGGCTTATAGTCTTCCAACGGCGGCGGGACGACCGGGAGCGCGGACTCCGGCAGGCCTTCGTGATACCGCGTGCCGTCGGCGTCGGTTTTCCAGACGATGGGAAAGGGCTCGCCCCAGTAGCGTTGACGGCTGAAGAGCCAATCGCGGAGTTTGTAATTCACCGTCCGCCGTCCCAGGTCTTTCGCGGCGAGCCATTCGGTCACGTACTGTTTGGCCTCCAGAGTGGGGAGGCCGTTCAGGGACAGTTCACCGTGGGCGGAATGGACCGCGACACCTAGCTCGCAGAACCCTTCCCAGCTGGTTTTAGGGTCCGGTGGTTGAACCACCTGAACGATGGGCAAGTTGAATTTTCGGGCGAACTCCAGGTCGCGCTCGTCGTGGGCCGGCACCGCCATGATGGCCCCGGTGCCGTAGCTCGCGAGAACGTAGTCGGAAATCCAGATTGGAATCCGGGCGCCGTTGACCGGATTGATCGCATGGGCGCCGATCCAGACGCCGGTCTTGTCCTTGGCCAGTTCGGTTCGTTCCAGGTCTGACTTGGAAGCCGCGTAGGTTTGATAGGCTTCCACTGCCGCCTTTTGTGCCGCCGTGGTGAGACGGCGGACCAGTCGGTGTTCCGGCGACAATACCATGTAGGTCGCGCCAAAAAGTGTGTCGGGCCGCGTGGTGAAGACCTCGATGGATTCGCCGTCCGCGGCGGGGGTTTCGGGGTTCGGCGCCAGGGCAAAGCGGACCAGAGCGCCCTCGCTGCGCCCAATCCAGTTCCGCTGCATTTCCTTAAGGGAATCACTCCACTCAATGGTGTGGAGGTCGGCCAGCAGCCGTTCGGCGAAGGCAGTAATGCGCAGCATCCATTGGCGCATCGGCTTGCGGATCACCGGGAAGCCGCCGACTTCGGATCGGCCGTCGATCACCTCCTCGTTGGCCAGCACCGTTCCCAGTTCCGGGCACCAGTTGACCGGGGCCTCGCTGACAAACGCCAGTCGGTGGGCGTCGCGATAAGCACGGCGTTTGGCCTCGGTATGGCAGTCGGCGGGGCAGGGCAGGGTGTCGATGGATTCGGCCCGCTGGGTCGCCGGGTTGAACCAAGCGTGATAGATCTGGAGGAAAATCCACTGGGTCCAGCGGAAGTATTCGAGATCCGTGGTGGCAATCTCACGGGTCCAATCGTAGCTGAATCCCAGCGAGCAGATCTGCCGGGTGAAGGTCGCGATGTTCTCCTCGGTGGTTTTCCGCGGATGCTGCCCGGTTTTTACCGCGTATTGCTCGGCGGGGAGACCGAAGGAATCCCAGCCCATGGGGTGGAGGACGTTGAAGCCGCGCGCCCGGCGATACCGGGCGAGGATATCAGTGGCAGTGTACCCCTCCGGATGTCCGACGTGGAGTCCCGCACCGCTGGGGTAGGGGAACATGTCGAGGATATAATACTTGGGCGGCAGTTCCGCGGAGACCGGGCTGCGACCGCCGAGCGAGTGGCGTACGGCGAAGGGATGTCCGGGCGGAACGGTCTCGCCGGGATTCCACGCACGAAAGGTCTGTTCGGAACGCCAGTGTTGCTGCCACCGGGGTTCGATGAGATGAAACGGGTACTGCCGACGGCTGACCATAAACGAGCGCGGACAATGTCGGACATGCCGGAGGGGAGCAAAGGAAGAACACCCGCGCGGCGAAAACAGGATTTGCGCCGCCGGCCCGGGTCTGCTTAGACTGTGACTTCGTTGACGGACTTACTGGGCGGTCTTGGCTGCCCGACACCGAAACACTATGCAAGAAAAGAGCAAACTGATCGCGGAAAACCGCACGCACGATAAAGACACGGGTTCGCCCGAGGTTCAAGTCGCGCTTCTCACCGAACGTATCAACTCCCTGACGGAGCACCTGCAAAAAAATCTGAAGGACCACAGCAGTCGCCGTGGCCTTTTGATGCAGGTGAGCAAGCGTCGCCGCTTGCTGGATTATTTGAAGAAAAAGGATGAGGCACGTTACACCGCCCTCACCAAGAAGCTGAAACTCCGTAAGTAGGTAAACGAGAAGCCGGGCCTGGTGCCCGGCTTCGGCTTATGGTTCGGGCCGGTTTTCCCGTGGGAAGGCCGGGGTGGCGGATAACGACGCACCCGCCCCGCTGAATCATCGAAACCAAAAAGCGCGTCGAAAATGCAGTCCTAAGTCTGTCCGTCCGGGAAATTTCACTCATTCCCCCCGACCGTGGTGTCGGGGAGGTTGAATGAAGTTCCTCGGCGCGGGCGGACGTTCCTTAACATGTCGCATAAAGTTATCGTTCCCATCGGGGGACAAGATCTCATCATTGAAACCGGCCGCATCGCCAAGCAGGCGGATGGCGCCGTCACCGTTCAATTGGGCGAAACCGTCATTTTGACGGCCGCCGTCGCCGCCTCCAAAGCCAAGCCGGGCCAGGATTTCTTTCCACTCACGGTGGACTACCGGGAACGCGCCGCCGCCGCCGGACGATTCCCCGGCGGTTACTTCAAGCGGGAAGGTCGCCCTTCCGAAAAGGAGATCCTCACCTGCCGTCTCACCGACCGTCCGATCCGCCCCCTCTTCCCCAAAGGCTGGTACAACGAGGTTCAAGTCCAATCGATCCTGCTCTCCGCCGATGGTCAGAATGATCCGGACATCCTTTCGATCCTGGCCGCCTCGGCGGCGTTGATGGTCTCGGACATTCCGTGGGCCGGTCCATTGGGCGCTGCCCGTATCGGACGCGTCGAGGGCAAATTCGTCGTCAACCCGACCCACGAACAGCAGGGCGTTTCGGACCTGGATCTGATCTACGTCGGCAACCAGAACGAAGTCGTGATGTACGAAGGCTCGGCGAATGAAATCTCCGAGGCCGACTTCATCGAAGCGCTGCGTTTCGCGCAGGCAGCCATTCAGCCGCTCATCGTCGCGCAGTTGGACCTCGCCCAGCAGGTGGGCAAGGCGAAGCGGTCCATCGTGACCACGGTTGTTCCCGGGGAAATTCTCAAGGATGCCCGGGACATTGCCGGCGAACGGGTCGTGGCCGCGTTGCTGACACCGGGCAAGCTGGCCCGCGAATCCGCGTGCAACGTGTTGTTTGCCGAGGTCGGGACCAAATTGACCGAGAAGTATGGGGCGGTGAAGATCACCGATTTCGTGGTCAAGGACGCCCAGTACTACATCCAGAAGGAAGCCGTTCGCTCCCTGATCCTGGATCACGGCAAGCGCCTTGATGGCCGCGAATATGATCAACTCCGGCCGCTGCACAGCGAGGTCGGCATTCTTCCGCGGTCCCATGGTTCCTCGCTCTTCCAACGGGGTGAGACCCAGGCCGTCTGCCTGGCGACCCTGGGTACCGGCGATGACATCCAGGAATTCGACTCCTACACGGGCGGGGAAACCAAGAAACAGTTCCTGCTGCACTACAACTTCCCGAATTTCTCCGTAGGCGAAACGGGACGCATCACCGGCCCCGGCCGTCGGGAAATCGGACACGGCGCTCTGGCCGAACGGTCCGTCCGCCCGGTGATCCCGATGAAGGACTATCCGTATGCGCTCCGGGTCGTTTCTGAAATCACGGAATCGAACGGGTCCTCGTCGATGGCGTCCGTTTGCGGCGCCACGCTGGCTTTGATGGACGCCGGCGTTCCGCTCCTCCGGCCCGTCGCTGGTATTTCGATCGGTATTTGCACCGAGTTCGGTGACGATCACTCGATCAGCCGCTACAAGTTGCTGACCGATATCATTGGTTGGGAAGACGCGTTCTGCGACATGGATTGCAAAATCGCCGGCACGGACAAGGGCATCACGGGCTTCCAGTTGGACTTGAAGTTGAAGGGCCTGCCGTTGGCCATCATGGAAGAGACCGTCAAGCAGGCCTACACGGCCCGGTTGGAAATCCTGCGACACATGGTCGCGACCATCCCGGTGCCGCGCACCGAGATCTCCAAGTACGCCCCGCGCATCATCACCTTGAAGATCAATCCGGAAAAGATCGGCATGCTGATCGGCCCCGGTGGCAAGAATATCAAGCGCCTGGTCGATGAATCGGGTTGCGAAATCAACATTGAGGACGATGGCACGGTGAAGATTTTCTCGGTGACGCCCGAAGGCATGGAAATTGCCCGGCGCGAAATCGAGGGCATGAGCGCCGAGATCGAAATCAACAAGATCTACAAAGGTCGCGTGGTGACGATCAAGGAATTCGGCGCGTTCGTCGAAGTGTTCCCCGGTCAGGATGGATTGGTCCACATTTCGGAACTTTCCGACAAGCGCGTGGCGCGGGTGGAAGACGTCGTCAAGATGGGCGACGAAATCATGGTCAAATGCGTCGGTGTCGACGAGAAGGGTCGCGTGAAGCTCAGCCGCAAAGCCGCGCTCGCGGATCGTGGCGAAGTGGCCGCGGCTAGCTTGGATACGGCCGGGACGACGCCCCGGGAGGCGACGCGGCAGGAACGCCCTGAACGGCCGGCCCGGTCAGAGCGTCCCCCGGAGCGAATGGAACGTTCGGACCGCCCTGAGCGTGGCGCCGAGCGTCCGGAACGGACCCCGGAGCGCACTGAACGCCCGGAACGTGTCGAGCCGCGGAGCGAGCGTCCGGTTCGCGAGCGCGGCGATGCCCCCGAGCGGAGCGAACGCTCCGAACGGTCCGAACGCGCACCGGAACGGCCGGAGCGCGTGGAGCGGTCGGAGCGCGGCGAACGGGTTGAACGTACGTCGGATCGCGGTGAGCGTACCGAACGTCCCGTGGAACGGGCGCCGGAGCGGGCGCCGGAGCGGAGCGAACGCCTCGGCAGTGGGAATCGTCCCGAACGGACCCCGGAACGGGCTCCGGATCGTGGTGGTGACCGTTTCGAACGTCCGGAACGAGCGCCCGAGCGGAGCGAACGCTCTGATCGGGGAGACCGCGGCGGCGACCGTCCGGTTGACCGGAGTCCGGAACGCCCCGTAGGTGACCGGTATGAGCGGACCCCCGATCGTTCCTCGGAGCGGGCGCCGGAACGCGCCCCGGAACGTACGCCGGAACGTACGCCGGAACGGGGTGAGCGGAGCGAACGCAGTGACCGCTCGGATCGTGGAGCGCGATACGTCGATCGCGCTGATGAAGTCGGTGCCGCTGATCGTGCAGATCGGTTCGAACGTCCCGACCGCGATGACGATGTCGTCGAGCGCGGCGATCGGAGCGCCCCGACCCGGGGTGCCGATCGCGGCGAACGCCCGGAGCGGGGCGCTTCCCGTGGAACGCGCCGGTCGGAGAGCGGTGGCGATACCTCGCGTTCTGACAATAGCGATCTGGAAGTCGGCACGATCTATCGGGCCAAGGTGGTTACCTTGAAGGATTTCGGCGCTTTCGTCGAATTCATGCCCAATCGCGAAGGTCTGGTTCATGTGAGTGAACTCGCCAACGCCCGGGTGAAACGGGTGGAGGACGTCGTCCAAGTGGGCGATGAAATCTCCGTCAAACTGATAGGTGTGGACGAGAAGGGTCGAGTCCGCCTGAGTCGCCGGGCGGCGATTGAGGATCGGGATCGCGCACTGGGTGGCGGCTCGAGCCGGGAATCCAGCTCCTTCGACGACGCTCCCCGCGACTGAGTTGACCGCTGAAAACTGACGCGAAAAAGCGGTCCCGACGGGACCGCTTTTTTGCTGCCGCTGACTCCTTCGGAATTGGTGCACACCGGGAAACCCGAGTTGAGAAACCGCAGATTCACGCGGATACTCAACGGGTCAGGATTGTAAAGCGAACTCCCCGGATCCGCCTCCAGTGGATGAGAGGTGCTGGGCAACAATTTCCCCAATAATCTGCGGAAATCTGCGAGGATCTGCGGATCTAACGGCGGGTTCCGGGCTCAACCCCGCGCCGTCATTTGTTCGTGGATCCAGGTGTAGGTCCTGGCCATGCCGTCCTTGAGACGCGTGGACGGTTCCCAGCCGAAAGCCGATTGAATCAGCGTGTTGTCGGAATTACGGCCATTGACTCCCTTCGGCGCATCCAGTTTGTAATTGCGCTTCAGCTTCACCCCGGCGATGGCCTCCACGATATCGACCAGTTGGTTGATCGACACCAATTCGCTGCTGCCGATGTTCAGCGGTTCGACGAAGTCGCTGTGCGTGAGCATTTGGGTGCCTTTCAGACAATCGTCGATGTACATGAAGGAGCGGGTCTGCTGACCGTCGCCCCAGATTTCGATCTCGTGCTTCCCGCTGAGCCTGGCGGTGATGACTTTGCGGCAGACGGCCGCCGGGGCTTTTTCGCGGCCGCCGTCATAGGTGCCAAAAGGACCGTAGACATTGTGGTACCGGGCGACCCGCGTGGCGACGCCAAAATCTTCGCGGAAATGGCGGCACATCCGTTCGCTGAAAAGCTTCTCCCAGCCATAGCCATCCTCGGGAAGTGCAGGATAGGCATCGGCTTCCTTGAGCGCGGTCACGTTGGGGTCGCGTTGCTTGTCACCGTTGTAGACGCAGGCGCTCGACGCGTAGAAGTACCGCTGGATGCCGATATCCCGGGCGGCCATCAGCAGGTGTGTGTTGATGAGCACCGTCAGCATGCAGAGGCCCTTGTTCAACTCAATGAACCCCATGCCGCCCATGTCCGCGGCGAGATTATAGACGGTGTGGGCTCCTTGAAGGGCGGCGTAGGCGGCGTTTTTTTCTTCGAGGTTCAACACCAGATTCTCAACCTCGGGGCAGCGTTGATACCACTCGGTCTGGGGTTTCCGATCCACCGCGCGAATCCGGGTAAAGCCCTGGCGTCGAAGATCGGCCACCAGATGCCCGCCGATGAAGCCGCCGCCGCCACACACCACCACCAGATCGTTTTTCATGCCGGATAATTGTCCGGCAAGGTGAAAGGCGCCGATGTCGTGTGCCAGTGTTTCCTGTCCTTCCCAGCGGGGCGTGAGACAAGACTCTTCCGCCAGGCAGCGAGGGCGCCACCTCCTCCGGGACGCAACTCGAGAACCCACGGCGACTTCAAATAGCGCGGTGCGGTTGCTCCAAATCCAGGGCGACCCCGTTGACCCTGAGCGCCATTCGCCGCTGATTTTCGAGCTATTTCGGCGTTACGTCGAAATCCCCGGATTGGAGCGGCCCGGTTCCATAAGCGATCCGGTTTCCGTTGTTGTCGTGAACGGCGAAGCCAACCACATCGGACGTTCCCTCCTGGTTCGGCCTTTTATTGCTGGCAATCATCAGCCAATAGCGAAGACCTTTGGCCGGCGAATTCACGTCCCCCGCGCAGCGACCCGTGAGGTACACCGTCGGATTGTGTTTTCCATAGGAATTGATCAGTTCAATCGAAGTTGCCTTGAAGAAGCCTTTGGCGCCGTCGGACAAATCCACCTTGATCAGTACATTTCCAGTGGGATAGGGGTCGACCGCAGGATCGAATTGGACGCCCAATTCCACGGAGAATTTCCCGGAGGAAGCGGCGTCTTTTCGGCTGAGAATAAAAACCTCACCGAACCCCTGGCCTGGGATTTGTCGGACACGTGGAAGGCGGGAATGCTTAATGTGCTCATAACAGTATCTATTGTGTCGTGTTATTTCTCTCTCCGGAACCTACCCGGGCAAATCGGCCAGGGGAGGTCACTGGGCGGTTCGATTCTTGATCGCCCGCCACTTTACTTAACGACCCCGGCGGGCATTTTCTTACACAGGTCTGGCTGAATCTTGGCCGCCGACGTTGTCGGGTGTACACTCCGACCGATCGCAGCCGGATAGCGGACCGGTGATGCTCGGGAGTACGAATTCTTGAGGATATTTTGGGCGCTTGAACATTTTTCAATCAAAACCGGTCCAATTATTGACTCGCCAAAGAAATCTGTTTCGTGCCCGGTCGGGTCGTCCGGTTCTAATTTGGAAAGCCATTCTCTAGCAGTACCGTTTTTGAAACGACATCTCCTTGCTTCCGTAGATCGCCTTCCTGTTCGAAGGGGCATGACCTCCGCGTGGCTCCGCCGTTGGTCCTGCTGGCGGATTGCGTGGGGGCTGGCGTGGGCTGTGTCCGCCCGGGCGATGATTCTGATCGGGGACGACGAAACGGACAACCGGCAACGCCCGCTGGATGGATCTCCTTGGGCGTATGTCGGGGCAACGCAGGTGCAGCAGGCGAATGGGGTCTTCATCAATGATGCCTCCGCGGTTTACCTTGGAAATCGCTACTTTTTGACGGCCGCCCATGTGGGAATCCCTCCGCAGGTCGTTCTGCCCGGCGGCACCTACGTCGTGGATGCCGGGTCCGGGTTCGCGGTCGTGGGGGGCGCGGATCTGGGCCTTTTTCGGATCACCACGGATCCCGGACTGCCGCCGATGCCACTGGTCCGTACGAACGAGACCGATTTGTCCTGGCCCTCGACCCTCATCGGGTGCGGGGTGGGTCGGGGCGTGGCCGTGCCCGGCCAGGGATGGCTCTGGGGCGATCTGAAGCTTCGTCGATGGGGCACCAATACCACGCTGGATTCAGTGGAGGTGGATGATGGATCACGGTCGCTGTTGCCGACGGCGTTTGATCTCGCCGCAGGCGCCGATGAGGCCCAGTCGGCTTACGGGGATTCCGGCGGCGGCTTGTTTCAACGGCACGGGGGAACCTGGAAGCTGGCGGGATTGACGGTGGCGGTGGATGACTCCCGATCGTTTTACGACGGCGATGCCAGTCAGCCCGGCCGGCAACCCGACCGGACGTATCACGAGCGCCTGCGTACCTATCGCGATGAGATTTTGGTTCGGACCGGATTGCCGGATCCCGACACGGCGCTGGCCAGTTGGCGTTTTCGATATTTTAAGAAGCTGGCGGGCACGGGGAACGCAGCCGATCTGGCCGACCCGGACGGCGACGGGGTGCCGAACCTTTTGGAATTTGCCTTTGGACTCGACCCGCTCGTGGCCGATGCCGGCCGTCTCCCGCAGGCGGGGATTGCGACGGGAGCCTTGGAAATGTCTTTTGTCGAGCCCGACGCCGTGGGCGGCGTGTTTTATGCGGCGGAGGAGTCGTCGGATCTGGTGGCCTGGGTGTCGATGCCGGACGTCGGTGAAGGAATTCTGCATCGCTTTCGGCGCC
>JAYTHD010000420.1:0-5957 GCA_043732975.1 Verrucomicrobiota bacterium | reverse complement strand
GCGGAGAGGAGAACCACTAATCTGCGCTAATCTACGCTGATAGAAGCGGATTAAATGGGGTGGTCGCCGCCTCACCTTGTAAGTGAGTCGGTCCGTTCGTTGGAAGTTGCCTGAGATTAGCGGTGATCAGCGCAGATTAGCGGTTGCAACTCCGGTTTTTAGGTTCAATACAAATCAGGGGTTACTGACCCATAGATCATCAGCGAGCCGACCGGATTGGTGAACGAGAGTCTCCGCGAGGCGCCCGCGTTTGAGCCGGACTCCGTCATCCGCCAGCTCGTCAGAGACTCGTTCCACTTTGGTTGCTGGCCTCCGGCCACAAAGCCGGTGGGGGCGAGAGTCCCTCGAGCCAGCCGTTGCCTGCACAAGGCATGCCTCGTCGGGAGCCTCGGCCCACCTCGAGTCAGCGAAGTTTCGCTGTCTGGCCGCCGCACAAAGCAAAACGCGCCCGCGGGCTTTCGCCGGCGGGCGCGTTGGAAGCGAAGTGCCTACGGCAAATCCGAGCGGCCCATGAGGAAGCGGTCGCATTCGCGCGCCGCTCCCCGGCCTTCGTTGATCGCCCAGACCACCAGGCTTTGGCCCCGGCGGCAATCGCCCGCGGCAAACACTCCGGGAAGACTGGTCAGGTATTTTCCGTGATCCGCCTTCACGTTGCTGCGCGGATCCCGCTCCACGCCGAGTTGCTCCAGCAATGGCTGTTCCGGTCCGAGGAAACCCATGGCCAGCAGCACCAACTGCGTCGGCACGATCCGCACCGTTCCCGGCACATCGGTCGGGACAAACTGACCTTTTTCGTTTTTCGACCAGGTGATGTCGACCAACTCGATCCCCGTCAACTGCCCGGCGGCGTCGCCGATGAAGCGCTTCGCCGTGGTCAGATAAATACGCGGATCCGCTCCATATTTAGCCGCCGCTTCCTCCTGGCCGTAGTCCATCTTGTAGGTCTTCGGCCATTCGGGCCACGGGTTGTCCGCCGTGCGCTCTTCCGGCGGCCGGGGTAGAATCTCGACCTGCACCAGCGACTGGCATCCGTGCCGCAGCGAGGTTCCCACGCAATCCGTACCGGTGTCCCCGCCACCGATCACGACGACGTCCTTGCCTTCCGCCGAGATGTAATCGGCGCCGGGCTGGCCGGAGACCACCGCCTTGGTATTGGCGGTCAGAAATTCCATGGCGAAATGCACCCCCTTCAGCGCCCGGCCCTCGATAGGCAGGTCGCGGGCCTTGGTGGCGCCGGTGCAAACGACGATGGCATCGAAGTCCTGCCGCAACTGGGCCGCCGTGACATTCCGGCCGACCTCCATTCCGCAACGGAACTCGACACCGCTCGCTTCCATGAGCTTGAGGCGCCGTTCCACCACCTCGCGCTTGTCGAGCTTCATGTTGGGAATGCCATACATCAGCAAACCTCCGGCGCGATCCGCCCGCTCAAAGACCGTCACCGAATGGCCGGCCTTGTTCAATTGCGCGGCGGCCGAAAGTCCGGCCGGTCCCGAACCGATCACCGCGACCTTTTTGCCGGTGCGCTGGAGTGGAGTTTCGGCGGTGATCCAACCCTCTTCCCAGCCCTTGTCGACGATCGTGCATTCGATGTTCTTGATCGTGACCGGCGGGTTGTTAATGCCCAGCACGCAGGATCCTTCGCAGGGCGCGGGGCAAACGCGGCCGGTGAATTCGGGGAAGTTGTTCGTCTTGTGCAGGCGGTTCAGTGCCTCCTTCCAGAGGCCCCGA
Organism: Verrucomicrobiota bacterium; assembly: GCA_043732975.1. Lineage (GTDB taxonomy): Bacteria > Verrucomicrobiota > Verrucomicrobiia > Limisphaerales > UBA9464 > CANIZL01. Next base: position 4,226 of record JAYTHD010000420.1, on the reverse strand, counting down.
AAGACGAGGTCGTTCCATTCCGGGATCAGGTTGTTGATGGGACAGCCACTCGCCATGCCGGAGATCAACTGGCCCGTATGACAGAACGGAACCCCGCAATCCATGCAGCGGGCGGCCTGATCCTTGAGCTTGCCTTCCGGCATGTGCTCGTGGAATTCGTTCCAGTCGTGAATCCGCTTGATGGCACTGCGATCCAGCGGCAGTTCGCGGACGTATTCCAAAAATCCAGTGGGTTTGCCCATTTGAATGACTTGCTTCTAAATTAAATTGGTTGGCTGCGGGCCGGACCGCGCTTCGGACCCGCCCGCAATTTCAGTTCATCCGCCACCGAGACGGGATGCGTCGCGACTGTTTTCCTCGAAGGCGGCGTTCACCGCTTCGTCGCCACTCAAGCCGGCCGCACGGGCCTTCTCCAGGGCCTGGAGCACACGCTGATAATCCTTGGGCATCACCTTCACAAACTGCGCCTGGGTCTGCGTCCAATTCGCCAGCACCGCCCGGCCCTTCTCACTGCCCGTGTTCGCCACGTGCCGTTCGATAAGCCCCTTCAATTCCACGGCCTCCGCCGCCGCATCGACGCGCAGCAAACTCACCATCTGGGCGTTGCAGCGCTGGGCAAAATCTCCGCCCTCGTCGAGCACGTAGGCGACGCCGCCGGACATGCCCGCCGCGAAGTTCCGGCCGGTCGGCCCCAGCACCACCACGGTGCCGCCCGTCATGTATTCGCAGGCGTGGTCCCCGACGCCTTCCACCACCGTTTGGGCGCCGGAATTCCGGACCGCAAACCGCTCGCCGGCCTGTCCGCGGATATAGACCTCGCCGGCCGTCGCCCCGTACAAGGCCACGTTGCCGATGATGATGTTGTCCTCGGATTTGAAAGTCGCCAATGCCGGTGGCGCGATGATTATTTTGCCGCCCGAGAGCCCCTTGCCGCAGTAATCGTTGGCGTCGCCCTCCAGCTTGATGGTGATTCCCCTGGGAATAAACGCGCCGAGGCTCTGTCCGGCGGAACCTTTGAACCGAAGGAGAATGGTGTCGTCCGGCAATCCGGCAGCACCGTAACGCTTGGTCAGTTCATTCCCCAGGATCGTACCCACGACCCGGTTGGTGTTCCGGATGGGCAGATCGACCACCACCTTTTCCTTCCGCTCCAGGGCCGGCTTGGAAAGTTCCAGCAGAATGGTCAGGTCCATCGACTTGTCCAGGCCATGGTCCTGCGGCATCTGGCAGAACTGACTCACGCCCTCGGCCAACTCCGGCCGGTACAGGATGCTGCTGAGGTCGAGGCCACGGGCCTTCCAATGCTCGACCGCCTTGCGTGCCTCGAGCAGGTCCACCCGGCCCACCATTTCCTCGACGGTGTGGAAGCCGAGCTTGGCCATCCATTCGCGCAATTCCGAGGCGATGAAGCGCATGAAATTAACCGCGTGCATCGGATCGCCGGTGAACTTCGCCCGCAACCGGGGGTCCTGCGTGGCGACCCCGACCGGACAGGTGTTCAGATGGCAAACCCGCATCATGATGCAACCAAGCGAAACCAGCGGCGCGGTGGCAAAGCCAAATTCCTCGGCGCCCAGCAACGCGGCGATCGCCACGTCCCGGCCGGTCTTCAGCTGGCCGTCGGTCTCGACCACAATGCGCGAACGCAGATTGTTCATCAGCAGCGTCTGGTGCGTTTCCGCCAGTCCCAATTCCCACGGGATGCCCGCGTGCTTGATGCTGGACTGCGGGGAGGCACCGGTGCCGCCATCGTAGCCCGAGATCAGCACCACATCCGCGTGCGCCTTGGCCACGCCGGCCGCCACCGTGCCCACGCCCACCTCGGCCACGAGCTTCACACTCACCCGCGCCGCGCGGTTCGAGTTTTTCAAATCATGAATCAGCTCCGCGAGATCCTCGATGGAGTAGATGTCATGATGCGGCGGCGGCGAAATCAGCCCGACCCCGGGCGTCGAATGCCGGGTCTTGGCGATCCACGGATAAACCTTGGTGCCGGGCAACTGCCCGCCTTCACCCGGCTTCGCCCCCTGGGCCATCTTGATCTGCAGTTCGCGGGCGCTGGTGAGGTATTCACTCGTCACGCCAAAGCGTCCCGACGCCACCTGCTTGATCGCGCTGTTCTTCGAATCGCCCTGGGCATTGGTCCAGTAGTAACGCTCCGGATCCTCGCCACCCTCGCCGGTGTTGCTCCGTCCCCCGATGCGGTTCATCGCAATGGCCAGCGCCTCGTGCGCCTCCTTCGAAATGGAGCCGTAGCTCATGGCGCCCGTTTTGAAGCGCTTCACGATGCACTCCACCGATTCCACCTCGTCGAGCGGAATGGCCTGGGTCGCCTTGAACTCCAGCAATCCGCGCAGGGTGTACAAATCCTTCAGCTGGTTGTCCACCAGCGCGGAATATTCCTTGAAGGTCTTGTAGTCGTTGTTTCGCACCGCCTTTTGCAGCTTGTGCACGGTCTGCGGATTGAACAGGTGCAACTCCCCTTCGGCGCGCCATTGATACTGGCCGCCCACCTCCAGCGAGGCACCATTGGAGGCCGTGGTGATCGGCGGATAGGCGTGCTGGTGACGGCGCAGGATTTCCTCGGTCAAGGTCGCCATGTCCAACCCGCCCACGCGGGAAGGAGTCCAGGTGAAATACTTATCGACCACGTCGTTGCCGAGGCCGATCACCTCGAAAATCTGGGCGCCGCGATAGCTCTGGATCGTGGAAATGCCCATCTTCGAGATGGTTTTCACCACCCCCTTCGTCGCCGCCTTGGAGAAGTTTTTGACCGCCGTCTTGTGGTCGACGCCCTTCAGCAATCCCTGCCGGATCATGTCGTCCAGCGTCTCGTAGGCGAGATACGGATTGATGGCGCCACAGCCGTAACCAATGAGCAGGGCAAAATGGTGAACCTCCCGCGGTTCGCCCGACTCCAGGACCACTCCCGCCCGGGTCCGCGTGCCTTGGCGGATCAGGTGATGATGCAGCCCGGAGACCGCCAGGAGCGCGGGAATCGGCGCCATCTCCGCATTCACGCCGCGATCCGAGAGGATAAGGATGTTCGCCCCATCGGCGATCGCCTTGCTGGCGGCATCGCACATCCGGTCCAGGGCCACTTCCAAGGCCTCCGACCCGCCGGTGGCCTTGAACAGGATCGGCAGCGTCACGGACTTGAAGTGGGGATCCTTCAGGTGCTTCAATCGCGCGAAGTCCTCGTTGCTGAGGATCGGCGACTTCAGCTCAATCAGCCGCGCACTTTCTGGCGTCGGCTGGAGGAGGTTGCCTTCCGCGCCGATGGTCGTCTCGGTCGACGTCACAATCTCCTCCCGGATGCAATCGATCGGCGGGTTGGTCACCTGCGCGAACAGTTGCTTGAAGTAATTGTACAACAACTGCGGCTTCTCGGAGAGCACCGCCAGCGGGGTGTCGGTACCCATGGAGCCAATCGCCTCCACGCCATCCCGCGCCATCGGCACCATCAACACACGCAGATCTTCAAAGGTGTAGCCGAAGGCCTGCTGCCGCTGCGTCACCGTCTCGTGATCTGGCTCGGGCAGGTGCGGCGCCTCGGGCAGCGAGGCCAGTTCGACCATGTTCTGGTCGAGCCACAGACCGTACGGATGCGCCTTGGCCATGGCGTCCTTGATTTCGTCGTCCGCCACGATCCGTCCCAGGGCGGTATCGATGAGGAACATGCGGCCGGGCTGCAACCGGCCCTTGCTCAGCACGCGCTCCGGCGCGATGTCGAGCACCCCGACCTCGGAAGCCATGACCACCAGATCGTCCTTGGTCACATAGTACCGCGAAGGGCGCAGGCCGTTCCGGTCGAGGCACGCCCCGATCTGCACGCCATCGGTAAACGCCACGGACGCCGGGCCGTCCCACGGCTCCATCAGGCAGGAATGGTATTCGTAGAACGCCTTCCGCTCCGCGCTCATGCTTTCGTGCCCGACCCACGGCTCGGGAATCATCATCATCATCGCGTGCGGCAACGAGCGGCCGGAAAGGTACAGCAACTCCAGGCAATTATCGAACATGGCCGAGTCCGACCCGTTCTGGTTGATGATCGGAAGGATCTTCTTGATGTCCGGCCCGAACGCCTCGGTGGCAAACAAAGCCTGCCGGGCGTGCATCCAATTGACGTTGCCCCGGAGCGTGTTGATCTCGCCGTTGTGGGCGATGTAGCGATACGGATGCGACCGCTCCCAACTGGGGAAGGTGTTGGTCGAAAACCGGGAATG
>JAYTHD010000419.1:0-24549 GCA_043732975.1 Verrucomicrobiota bacterium | reverse complement strand
CTAAGAGGTGGGTCGAGAGTCCCCGCGAGACACCGCCCTAAACACACCAGTTTCAGACTGCACGCCAATGAATGAAGTAGAAGGCCAGATGAAGTATAGACCCCGACTGAAATTCTCCTGGTGACATCGGGTGAGCGGGTGGTCGTAGTTCGGCCGGACCCGTCGTGAAACCGCTGAGCGGACATTTAACCGCGGATGGGATCTTATCCGTGGCATCCGCGTTATCCGCGGTTGCTCCTTCTCCGGCTCGGGCCAAGGCACCTTCTTCCGTCAGAGTGGCACGGAGTCAACCGATGAACTCAAATACGCCGAAAATGTCTACCTCCCGGCTTCCACCCCGGCCAGATTGATCACCGCAATGAACACCAAAGACCAGAGGACTGGTTTGCCAACCCAATCGTTGGGTCGCTCCAGCCCCGCACCTCGGCATCGTTGGTTGGCCCTGCTGGCTTTCCTGATCTCTTGGAGCAACGGCGGTCGCCATCGTGACCAACGGTGTGGTCACCGGAATCACGGTCACCCATCCGGGAAGTGGCTACACCAGCGTACCCAGGGTGAGTGTTGACTCGCCACCGCTCACCCCAAAGCTGTCCGTTAAGGCCACCAAGATGGCGATTCGGCTCAAGGTCGGCTTGGGCGGAAAATATAGGCTGGATTTTTCCAACAACATGGGTGCCTGGAATCCGATAGTCGATCCCTTCGTAACCCTGGCCGAGGATATGGTTCAGGGGTTTACGGTGAACCCCAACGGCAGTTACTATCGCATTATTCAAGTTCCCTGAAGCACATCGGTTTTCTGTAGGTTGGTGCGGCGTTCCTGGATCAGCGCCACGCGGGAGAGGCGTTCGTATTCGGTGGAGAATAGACGCAGCGTGGTGCCCGCACTCTCCGGTTCCGCCCCGGCGACTTACAGAATGTGATCGTCGTATTCGATACGGAGACGTTGGAGCGCTTCCAGCCTGGCGGGATCGGCCTCCGCAATTTCGTTCAACCGGGCCAGCGCGGCCCGATTCGCCTGGAGCCGGGCTTCGCGTTCTTCCTTCTCCATGGAGCCATCGTCCTTGACCCCGAGCCAGCGGATCAGCGGCGGCAGGCTGAGTCCCTGAACCACCAGGGTGGCGAAAATGACGATGAAAGTGAGGAACAGAATCAAGTCCCGACCGGGAAACGGCGTGCCGTCGGGGAGCGTCAGGGGCAAGGCCAGGGCGGCGGCCAACGACACCACGCCCCGCATGCCCGTCCACGCAACAATCGTGACTTGTTGCCAGGCCGGATCCGGGTCGCGTCGACACATCCGCCGGAAGATCAATCGGGGCAGGTAGGTGGCGGGAAATACCCACAGGATGCGCAGGACGATGACGGCGAGACTGATCAGCAGGGCGTATAAGAACAGTTGCGACAAGGGCACGGAACGGGCCGTGACGACGGACAGCACTTCATGGAGTTGCAGGCCGATGAGGATGAAGACGAAGCCGTTGAGCAGGAATTCCACCATATCCCAGACCGGTGCCGCCCGGAGGCGCGTCCGGAAGGTCAGGAGTTCCGGCAGTCGCCAGCCGAGGTATAAACCGGCGGTCACCACGGCCAATACCCCGGAACAACCCAGTCGCTCCGCGATCAGATACGTGACAAACGGCGTCAGGAGAGAAACGGTGATTTCAATCGGCGCATCGTCCACACGTTGGTGAAATTGCTGCGCCAGCCAGCCGATCGCCCAGCCGATCACGATGCCGCCCACCGAGACCAGGAAGAATTGCCCGCTGGCGTGCAGGAGGGAAAAGGAGCCGGTGCCGACGGCGACCACGGCAAAGCGATAGGCGACGAGGGCCGTGGCGTCGTTGACGAGGCTTTCGCCTTCCAGAATGGTGACGATCCGGCGGGGTATATTCAGGCGGTCGGCAATGGCGGTCGCCGCGATGGCGTCGGGCGGTGAAATGATCGCGCCGAGCACAAATCCCGCCGCGAGGGGCAGGTTCATGAAATAATGCGCGAGGTAGGCGACCATCACCGTGGTGAAGAGGACCAGGCCGATGGCGAGCAGGGAAATGGGGCGGAGATTGGCCCGGAAATCGTGAATTGAGGTGAACAGGGCGGCCGGAAAAAGCAATGGCGGCAGGAAAAAGAGAAAGACCAATTCCGGATCCAGACGCACCTTGGGCAAGGTCGGGATTAAACCCAACGCGGATCCGCCCAGAACGAACAGAATCGGATAGGGAATGGTCAACCGGCGGGCGACCAAGGCGAGGACGGCCACGGCCAGCAACAGGCCGACGAATATTTCCGCAATTCCCAACATGCCGGGCGACGGTAGTCCGGCGGGCTCGTTTTGCCCAGCAGCAGAGTCGGTCGAATACCGGCCCGGCGAAGTAGCGCTGGAGCGGCTATGGAGCAGCGGGGGCGGGTCGGTTTGGGAGAGTATCTGCCATGCCGGATGCGCGGGTTGGAGCCGGAACGGTTCACCGCTCGCAATCTTCACGTCGACGTGTTTGGGAGTGGACCGCACGGTGCGGGTGACTCATGGTATGACCCAATCCGCGAAGGCACATCTCCCTTTCCGAGAAGCATCGAAAACCAAATTCACGGTGTGTCAAAAACAGATCAAACGCCTCTCGGTCGTCATTTTATGGGCGGGCGCGTTTACCGCCTCGTTCGGGACTTACATCTGTACCTTGGGCTTTTCATCAGCCCATTCGTGCTCGTCTTCGCCGTCAGCGTCCCTTTTATGGCGCACACCTGGCTGCCCAAGCTGGCCGCCGACAAGGCCACCACGCGGGTGGTGGCCTCCCTGATCCTTCCCGCCGATTTGGCAACGCTCTCGGGACGGCGGCTCATCGATGCGCTGAAGCCAACGCTGGAGGCGGTTCAGGTCCCCGGCGAGGTGGGATTTGTCCGGCGTCTGGTCCCGGAGCAGACTTTGATCATCCCCGTAACGATTCCCGGACGCGAGACAACCGTGACTCTCAACCTGGCCACCCGTGAAGCGACGATTGTGACCCGTGCTGCCGGCCTCGCCGAGGCCCTGGTCACGCTCCATAAATCTCCCGGACAACATGGACCTGATATCCGGATGAACTGGGTCTATATGAAGCCGTGGCGCTGGCTGGCCGATGCCACCGTTTACCTGATCCTGTTTATCTCGGTCAGCGGCGTCTATCTTTGGTATGCCCTGCGCGCCGAACGCACTGTGGGATATATTCTCCTTTCCGCCGGGACGCTCTCTTTTTTCGGAATCGCGTATGTCCTCAGTCACTAAACAATCCCTTCCCGTCCAATTGGGGAATCCTTCCCGGCTGCGCGCCGGACTCGCTCGCTGGAATCGGAAACTGCATTTCTACGCCGGTCTGTTTCTGCTCTTTTTCATGTGGCTGTTTGCCCTCAGCGGCCTGCTTCTGAACCATCCGACCTGGAATTTTGCCGAGTTCTGGAACAACCGCAAAGAGAGGACATTCGAGCGGGAGATTTCGGTGCCCGGGCCGGAGGTGACGGGCGACCTCGAGCAAGCGCGCGTGATTCTGGGACAGTTGGGCATTGAGGGGGAGATCCTCTGGACGACTCCCCGGAAGGACGGCAATCCGTTCGAGTTTCAGGTGAGGCGCCCGGGACATTTCTTTTTCCTCAAAGCCGATTTGGCACAGAAGCGCGTGGCCGTGCGGCATGGCGAGGTGAACCTGTGGGGCGTGATCAAAATTCTCCATACCTTCACTGGCGTGCAGATGAACGACGCCCGCAACACCCGAGACTGGACGCTGACTTCCTTGTGGGTGTTCGCGATGGATGCCGTTGCTGCCGGGGTCATCTTCATGGTTTTGAGCAGTCTGTATATGTGGTGTGAGCTTCCCCAAAAGCGCCTGCCGGGCGCGATTGTGCTGGGTCTCGGATCGCTCAGTTGCGGCCTGTTTTGCGTGGGTCTCCGCTGGCTTTTCTGAGCGGCGGCACGCACTCCGGCTGCGGAACCGCAAACAAACCCGGACATTATTCCAGGGGCGCGGAGGGCCCGGTGACTTTTCTGCTAAGGCGTACCGTCGTCCCCCCTTGGCGTCACCCCGAGGGAGATGGCGCCTCGGGCCGTCGGCGATCTACGGGGAGTGGGATTTGGGTCCAAGGCGTCGCAGCCATTTTCGGGCCGGTTCCTCGACGCCATGGTGCAGCGCCATCGCGGCGAGCACGGTCAAACCCAGGGCAATGCCGACCCAACCGATACGCCACAGCACCGCGGAGTTGGCATATTGTTCGGAACCCATGACGCCTTTGACGACCCGGATGACGACTCCGTGGCTTAGGTAAAGCGCATAGGAGACTTCACCCCAATAGACCAGCCAGCGGTGGGCGTGGACCCGAACCGGACCGCTCCCCGGCAGCGCCAGCGTGAACAGATAAAGCCACATGGCGACGGCCAGAAAGGTGCAGCGCCATCCGATATAGCCGCCCGGGGCCACCACCAGGGCGATCGTCGCCAAAAGCGGCAACCACACCCAGAGGCGCGCGCCCGGCACCCGGCTCCACCGTTCGCGCCACACCTGCCACGGCCGCCACAGCAGAGCGCCGGCGACGAAGTAGAGTCCGATATAGGACAGTTCGTGATCCTGTCGGTTGGGCCGTCCGCCGTTCGCGAGAGCGTAATTATAAATCCACAGGGCGATGATCGCCAACCCGGCCGCCAGCGAGGTGGATTTCAATAGGTGGACGACACGGACCACGGGAACAAAGAGGATGGTATAAGCAAACCACTCCGAGCTGACTGACCAGTCCGGATAATTCCAGCCGAGTTGAAACGGGCCGGGCCTCCAGGCATGGAGCATCAGTATTTCCCAGGGCAAGACGCCGGGATCGTAGGCGGCGGCCCGATATTTGACTTTGAAAAGTATGGCGCCGAGGACCAATGCCATCATCGCCATCAACGACACCAGGTATGCCGGGTAGACCCGGGCAAAGCGCAACCACAGGAAGCGGCGGAATTCGAGCCAGGAAAAATGCAGAAAGGCGGCCTGGTAATTATGCACCAGGATGAATCCGCTCAACATGAAGAAAAGGTCCACGCCCAATTCACCCTGATCCGTGACGTGATGAATGCGGTGCCAGCCGGGAAAGAGGGTGCGGAGGTCACTCGACCAATGCAGGATCACCACCGCCCACGCCGCCAGAGCCCGCACGCCCGTCAGTGCGTCCAAACGGACCGGACCGCAGGCAGCAAGCGTCGGAGACGGATTCATTCGGGTTGGGTCCAGGAATTCGACCGGGGAGTCTCGACGCCGAACAGGCGCCTTTCGGGCCGGGCGCCGTCAGCGGGAGCCCGGGTCAAATCTGCGGTAGATGCCACGGAAATTGGAGTTCACCCGACTTCAGTAGGTGATCAACGACCGGACGTCATGGGCGGCGATGTGTTTCCGTCCACCCAGAAACTCCAGTTCGATGAGGAAACGGACACTCACCAGATTGGCTCCGAGTTTATGGAGGAGGGCGACGGCCGCCGCCGCCGTGCCCCCGGTGGCGAGCAGATCGTCCAGCAGCAACACCCGCTCGCCCGGCGCGATGGCATCGGTGTGGATGGCGATGGTATTGGAACCGTATTCGAGATCGTAACTTTCCTCGTGGGTGGCGAAGGGCAATTTGCCCTTTTTTCGCACCGGGACGAAGCCCACACCGAGCCGGGCCGCCGCCGCCGCCGCAAAGATGAATCCCCGGGCATCAATGCCCACCACTTTGTCGATATCCTGGCGGCTGATGCCGTCGAGCAGGTGATCCATGGCCGAGGTGAACAGGCATCCGTCGGCCAGAACCGGCGTGATATCCTTAAACTGGATGCCCGGTTTGGGGAAGTCGGGGACATTGCGAATATGATGGCGGATCTCGGAGACGGAGGCACGTGACATGGCGCTGGCGATTTCGTCGACTGACCGCCAGCCGTCAAGGCGGCTCGCGAGGGCCGTCTGGCTCCGGAGTGTCGGCCCGCGTCCGAAAGTCCGGGAGTTCCAATCCAGGTCCAACGTCCCGGCTCGCCCGCAGATTTCCCCCGGCAATCCCCGGCGCACATTGCTCACTTTTCCCCACAAAAATCAGTTGTTGACCTCATTCGACGCGTGTGGTTCCTTGAGCATTGTCCGTTTTGAATGCAGTGCTGGTGTCACGATGACGGTATGTTGAGGCCTCGTTCGCAATTGTTTCGGGACCTTCATCCTGATCCTCCAAGTCGGTGGATCCCAGGCGGTGTTCGAGCGGTTTTGAACAAGTAGAAGCAGTATGAGTACCGAAACAAGGCTCTTCGTGGGGAACTTATCTTTCACCACCATGGAGCGGGAGATTCAGGAGCATTTCTCCGCCGCGGGTGTGGTGGTGAACGTCAATCTGATGCTCGACAAGTTCACTGGTAAATCCCGTGGCTTTGCCTTCGTCGAGTTTGCGACCGCGGAGGAGGCGGCCAAGGCGGTTGAGTTGTTCCAGGGCAAGGACCTGGGTGGTCGCGCCTTGACGGTCAACGTGGCGCGGCCCCGGGAAGAGCGCCCGCAGCGGGAGTTCCGCCCCCGCTCCGGTGGTGGCGGCGGCGGCGGTGGCGGTGGCGGCTACCGGGGTGGTAGCGGGGGCGGCGGGAGCGGTGGGGGTGGCGGCGGTTGGCGGGGTGACCGTGGCGACCGCGGGAGTAGCGGTGGTGGTGGCGGTGGCTGGCGCGGTGACCGTGGCGGCGGCGGCGGTGGCGACCGTTACTGATTCCTGCCCGACATTTGGCGCGGTGACAGAATTCTGACTTCTGCCGTCGTGGCTTCAAAACGCCGACCGCAAACTCTGGGGTCGGCGTTTTTGCTTAACTCGATCCCCGGTCACCGTTCAGCCGATAGGGCGATAACCTCTGTCACTGCAAACGTCGCGGGTGACATAGGAAATGCGGATCAGAACGCAAAAACCCCGCCCGACTCCCATAGCCAGGCGGGGTTCGCTGCGTCACACACTAAAGATTCAGTTGTCTACCAGCGGGCAAAACAACGACGTGAATAAAAACGGTGTCCATCCGGGTAAATTACCACGGGCGCCGGTGCATAATACACCGGGGGTGCGGCCACATAGACCACTTGGGGCGGTGGCGCGGTTTGATAAACGACCGCGGTGGTCGGGGCCGAAGCATACGCCGGCGCTGCGGGTGCGACCGGTGCCGAGGCGACGTAGACCACGGGGGCCGGAGCGGTCTGATACACGACGGTCGGCTGCGGGGGGTAATAGACGCGGGGACCCGGGTCGATGATGTGGCTGAGGACGTGCGCCGCGGCGACGCCGGTCAGCACCTTTCCCGCCAGGCTCCATTCACGATCACCCGCTTGGGCAACCGGGTGGAGCGCCCAGGCGGACAGTGCGGTGGCGGTGCAAACAGCGGCAAACTGAGTCTTCATAACGAGCCTTTCCAACAGGGCCAGCGGAGCAGTGGACGCCGGCGCTCGCGGCGTATTCAATGCAGCGACCGGGCGACCCCGCCGGGAGCGCAAAGAATTCTGTTCCGCTCCGGCACAAACGCGGCCAGTATTCCGCGGGTTATTTTCCGGGATGCCTCCTTCATCGTCACCTCCGCTGTCCCGCCGACAGATGCTCCGCCAGTTCGGCGTGGGTTTCGGCCACCTGTCGCTGCTCGGCATGATGACCTCGTTGGAGCGGGCCCGGGCGGAGTCGCCGCTGCATCCCCTGGCTGGCCGGCCCCCGCGGTTCCGGGCCCGGGCGAAACGGGTGATTTTCCTGTTCATGCATGGCGGTCCGTCGCATGTCGATACGTTTGACTACAAACCCATCCTGATTCGCGACTCCGGGAAACCTTTGCCTTTCGAAAAGCCCCGCATCCAATTTGCCAAGACCGCGAACCTGCGCCGTTCGCCCTGGACGTTTCGGCCCTACGGCCAGTGCGGTGCGATGGTCAGCGATCTCTTTCCCAAGGTGGGCGCCTGTGCCGATGACCTCTGTTTCCTCAAGTCGATCCACGGAACCAATGAGGCCCATGGTGGCGCGCTGCTGAAATTACACACGGGTTCCGACACCTTTGTGCGCCCGAGCATGGGCTCCTGGATTTCCTACGGGCTGGGCACGGAGAATCAGAACCTGCCCAGTTTCCTCACCATCAATCCCACCTTTGGTCACGGCGGGGTGGGCAACTGGTCGAGCGCTTTTCTCCCGGCCGTGCATCAGGGGACGCCCCTGGGTGGCGGCGTGCCCGTGGAAAAGGCGACGATCCAGTATCTCCACGATCCCGATGACAACCCCACGCGGCAGCGGGCCCAATTGGATCTGCTCGGGGAAATGAACCACGAACATCTCGCGCGTTCAGGCGCGGATGCAGCCTTGGAGGCGCGGATTGAATCCTTTGAACTGGCCTTCCGTATGCAGACGGAGGCGCCGGAAATCCTGGATTTGGAGGGCGAAACCGACGCCACCAAACGCCTGTATGGTTTGGATCAGGCCGGAACGTCATCCTTTGCCCGGCAATGTCTCCTGGCCCGGCGTTTCAGCGAGCGCGGCGTGCGTTTTGTGCAGGTGACGCACGGCTATTGGGATCAGCACGAAGGCCTGACCAGGGACCACGGCCGACTGGCGTCCGAGGTGGATCAGCCCATCGCCGGGCTGCTGCGGGATTTGAAGTCGCGTGGTCTGCTCGATGAGACGCTGGTGATCTGGGGTGGCGAATTCGGAAGGACCCCCACGTTGCAGGGACAGGACGGGCGCGACCACCACCCGCATGCCTTCACGATGTGGATGGCGGGCGGCGGTGTGAAAGCGGGCTTCAGCTATGGCCGCACGGATGACTACGGCTTTTACTGCGTCGATCAGAAAATGCACGTCCACGACCTGCACGCGACCCTCCTCGCCCTGCTGGGCCTGGATCACGAGGAATTGACCTATCGCCACGCCGGACGGGATTTCCGCCTGACGGATGTGGCCGGGCGGGTGGTGACGGATATTTTTGGGTGACGGACGGCCCGGCTCTCGAGAGGACTCCCGGACCACCTTGTTGGGCCGAGGGCCCAACCGGAATTTGCTTTCGACCCTTCGCCCCGGAAGGTTGCCCCCCATCATGCGTGTCGCGGGCATTCATCACGTTTCCATCCTCGTCAGTGACGTCGCGCGGGCCATCGAGTTTTACCGCGGCGGCCTCGGATTGCGACAGATCGAACGTCCGCCCACGTTCACCTCGCCGGAGTTGCGCGATGTGATCTGGTTTGAACTGGGCGACCAGCAACTCCATCTGTTGCCCGCGCCGGCACCGGATGTTCCCGGCCGCCGCCATTTTGCCCTGCACCTGGACGACGCGTGCGCCGCCCGGACCGAGTTGCTAAGCCGGGGCGTCGCGATTCAGGAATCGACGCCCATCCCCGGAGCTGATCGTTTTTTCGTGAAGGATCCCGACGGCAACCGCATCGAGCTGATTCAGTGGCAGGAAACCTACCCGGTCCGGTACGTGTAGCCGCGGCTGAAGGATTCGCGCCCAAGGTGGAGTCTCTGACGGGTTTCGGCTTTCGGAGACGCCTTCCAAGCTTCAGCTCAAAATGCCTCGGACGACCTGACCGGCAATATCCGTGAGTCGATAGTCGCGGCCCTGAAAGCGGTACGTGAGCTTTTCGTGATTCACTCCCAGACAATGGAGAATCGTGGCATGGAGATCATGCACGTGGACGGGGTCCTTCACTATGTTGTAGCAGAAATCATCGGTCTCACCGAAGGTCAGACCCGGTTGGATGCCGCCGCCGGCCAGCCAAATGGTGAAAGAACGGGGGTGATGGTCGCGGCCGTAATTGGTGGGCGTCAGTTCGCCCTGGCTATAGATGGTGCGACCGAATTCGCCGCCCCAGATGACGAGGGTGTCGTCGAGCAGGCCGCGCTGCTTGAGATCGGTGATCAGTGCGGCGGAGCCCTGGTCGGTCTCCTGGGATTGGCGGGGAATTTCGTTGGGAAGATTGCTGTGGTGATCCCAATCGCGGTGGTAGAGCTGAATGAAACGGACATCGCGCTCCGCCAGGCGGCGGGCGAGGAGGCAATTGGCCGCATGCGTGCCGGGGACGCGCGCCTGCTCCCCATAGAGCTGAAATGTACTCGCGGGTTCGTCCGAAAGGTCCGTGAGCTTCGGCACCGCAAATTGCATGCGGTAGGACATTTCATAGGCGTTGATGCGGGCGGCGATTTCGGGATCGCCCAATTGCTTCAGCTCCATCGCGTTCACGCGGGCGACGGTGTCGAGCAACTGACGACGGTCGCGATCCTTGAGCCCGGTGGGGTCATTGAGGAAGAGGACAGGATCGCCTTGGGAACGGAATTTGACGCCTTGATGACTGGAGGGAAGGAAGCCGCTGCCCCAGAGTCGGGAGTATAGGGGTTGTGCGGCGGAATAGGTATTCTTGGAGAGCAGCACCACGAAGGCGGGTAAATCGCGATTGGACGCACCGAGCCCATAGCTGGCCCAGGAACCGATGCTCGGGCGGCCGGGCTGCTGGTGGCCGGTCTGGAAAAAGGTGATGGCCGGATCGTGATTGATGGCTTCGGTATACATGGATTTCACGAAGCAAAGGTCGTCGGCCACCTTCGCCGTATACGGCAAAAGCTCGCTGAGCCACGCGCCACTTTTCCCATGCTGGGCAAATTTGAAAATCGGGTTGGCGATGGGAAAATTCTTCTGACCGGCCGTCATCCCCGTGAGTCGCTGGCTGCCGCGGACACTGGGCGGGAGTTCGGTGGTGTTCAGGGCCTTGAGACCGGGCTTGAAATCGAAGAGATCAATTTGCGACGGGGCGCCGGATTGAAAGAGATAGATGACCCGCTTGGCGCGGGGCGCAAAATGGGGCAGACCGGGCAATCCGGGTCGCGGCTCGGTGCTTTTGCCAACGCCGGCAAAGGCGGCTGGATTCAGGATCGAGGCCAGCGCAGCAGCACCCACGCCGGCGCTCAGGCGGCCGAAGAAATGGCGGCGGGTCTGCAACAAGGCGGCTTCGTAAATGGGGTCCATGAGGAGGTCGAAAGAGGGCGGGTTAATTTTTGCTGATGAATTCGTCGAGGTTCAGGAGGGCGCGGGCGACCTGCGTGGTGGCCGCGAAATCGGCCGGATCGAGGGCCGTGTTCAGGGGAGAATCGCCGACCTGCAATACTTTTTGGGCCGAGGCCGGATCGGCACGGAATTCGCGCAGGGAGACTTCATAGAGTTTTTGAAACACCCGGGCTTCGGCCGGATGTACGGGTCGACTGAGAACCGCCCAGGAGCCGAAATCGAGGCGCGAATGGAGAACGGCCCCGCCCTGTTGCATCATGCGCTCGGCAAGCTTGCGGGCGGCTTCGACGAATTGGGGATCGTTGAGCAACGCCAAAGCTTGCAACGGAGTCGTGGTGCTGGAACGCCGCGCCACGCAAAACTCGCGCTCGGGAGCATCGAACAATTGCATCGTGGGCGGAGGGACGGTGCGCTTCCAGAAGGTATAGAGACTGCGCCGATATAAGTTGGGACCCTTTTCGGCGGCGTATTCGCGGGAATAGCCGGCGCGGTCATTCAACTCATTCCACAGGCCGGGCGGCTGATACGGGTAAACACTGGGGCCGCCCACGGTATTCACGAGCAGTCCGCTGGCCACGAGGGCGCTGTCGCGAATGACCTCGGCAGCGAGACGCTGACGGGGGCCGCGCGCGAGGAGACGATTCTCCGGGTCGCGTTCCAGCAAGGCGGGACTGGCCTGAACACCCTGACGATAAGCGGCGGAAGTGACGAGCAGGCGCTGGAGGCGTTTGATATCCCACCGGTTTTCGATCAAGTCGCGCGCCAGCCAATCGAGCAATTCCAGGTGGCTGGGAAATTCGCCCTGGAGACCGAAATCCTCGGTGGTCTTGACCAGGCCCACACCAAAGATCTGCTGCCAGAAGCGATTGACGGTGACGCGGGCGGTCAGCGGATGGGAGGGATCGACCAACCAGCGGGCCAGATCGAGGCGATTGGGCTTGGTCGTCGCCGCGAGTGCGCCAAACCGGGCGGGGACGCCGGCGGTGACCTTGTCGCCATGTTTGTCGTATTGGCCGCGGACGAGCAGGAAGGTGTCGCGGTGCTTTTCCATGTCCTGCATGACCATGGTCGAAGGAATTCCCGCCTGGAACGTCTTGCGCTTTTCCCGCAGCCCGGTGAGGGCGGTGTTCTGCGCCCGCACCTCCGCCGGGGCGGCCAGTTGGAGAAAGGTTTCGCGCAAGGTTTTGGCCTCGGCTTCGCTGCGGGTGGAAGGCTCCTTTTTAGCGAGTGCCGCCAGGGTATCCGGAGCTCCGGCGGTGGCGTCGCCGGAAACAGATAACCGGACGCGACCGATGCCGTGTGAGGACAGAGCCTCCTGGCGCAGGCGAACCTTGAGACGCGAACCGGCGGGGATCGTCAACGGTTGGGCGAGCACAAAAATGGCGGTGGCGCTGGCATGGCGGACCGGGCCATCCACCGCCCAGCCGTTCCCGCTCTCGAGGCGGCCATCGATGGTCTTTTGGATTTCATAGCCGTTTTGCGAATAGTCCGCCGAAGCCGAGGCGAGTGCGACCTTCATGGGAGCACCGGCGCCGGAAATCACTTCCAACTCAAATTCACCGAGCACAAAATTGCCGTTGGAATAGCGGCCGGGACCGTTGCCCGGCAGACTCTCATGCGTGAGGGCCTCGAGGCGGACGACGACCACGGGAGGGGTCGGAACCGGGGCTTCGATTTCGTAGATGTCGTGTTCGGGATTGGGGCCGCCCGCGAGCAAGGAATGATCCGGTAGGAGAGAAAGGGTGGTGCCGCCGGTGGATTTGAAGCTCGCCGGTTCGAGGATCGTCCAGGTCGGAGTGGGCCTGGCCTTGAGTTCACTTTCCCAGGTGCCTTGTGCCAGACCGAGCTGGGCGAGCCGGGCGTCGAAGGCCGATTGTTTTCGCGCAATCTCCGCGTCCATTTCCTGCAACTGACGCGACTGGCTCGCGGTCGGCGTGGAGATCATGGGGCTGAAGCCACTGTTGCCCTGCTCCGGCACCTGGTTGAAAAACGCGAAGAACTGGTAGAAATCCTTCTGACTGAGCGGATCGTATTTGTGATCGTGGCAGCGGGCGCAACCCATGGTGAGTCCGAGCCACGCGGTCGACGTGGTGGCGACCCGATCAATCACATATTCGGTGCGATATTCTTCATCGATGACTCCGCCTTCGATGGTGATGGGGTGATTGCGATTGAATCCGGTGGCGAGCTTTTGCTCGAGCGTGGCCCCGGGGAGCAGGTCGCCCGCGAGCTGTTCGATGGTGAATTGATCGAACGGCAGGTTGTTGTTGAACGCGGCAATCACCCAATCACGCCAACGCCACATGGTGCGCTCCGTGTCGTATTGGTAGCCGTTGGTATCGGCGTAGCGGGCGAGATCGAGCCAGAAATGAGCCATGTGTTCGCCGCGGGCGGGTGAATCGAGTAGACGATCGACGAGGTTCTCATAGGCGTGGGGGCTGTGATCGCGCAGATAGGCGCGGCTTTCCTCGACCGTCGGCGGGAGCCCCGTCAAATCGAGGCAAACCCGTCGCAGGAGGACGAGCTTATCGGCCTCCGCCGTGGGTTTCAGTCCTTCCGCCTCCAGGCGGGCGAGGATGAATTCGTCCACGGTGTTGCGCGGCCAACGCTTGTTTTTGACGGCGGGCCCAACGGGCTTTCCGATTTTCTGGAAGGCCCAATGATCCTGATAAACGGCGCCCTGGTCGATCCAGAGCCGGAGCGACTCCACCTGGGCGGGGGTCAGGGATTTGCCGGTTTTCGGAGGCGGCATTTGTTCCCCGGCATCCTGACTGCGGATGCGCGCCATCACCTCACTGGTCGCGGAATTCCTGGGAACAATGGGTGTCTTGCCATCTCCGAGTGGACGAACGGCCTCCTCGCGAAGATCCAGACGCAGCTTGGCCTTGCGGGCCTTGTCATCCGGACCGTGGCATTTGAAGCATTGATCGGAAAGTATCGGGCGGATGTCGCGATTGAAATCCACGGGGCGCGGGGTGGCGGCGGCCGCGTGAAGGCCGGGCGTGCCCGGTAAATGCAGCAGCAAATATAACGTTCCCAGGCGCCAGGAGCAGAATTTCAACATAACTTCTAAGGACCAATTCCGAGTGATAATTTTCCGCAGAACGACGGACAAGCCGTTATTTCAAATCATTGCCTGCTCCTGGCCCGCAAAAAGCAGAACCGCGGATCCCGCGGATGGCGCGGATAAGACTTCAACCCCGTCATCGGCGGGATCCGCGGTGCCACGTGCGGGCCTGACTTTCCATGGGTCGGCCCGCCGCCACCCCGCGATCCGTTCCACCGTCGAACCCGCCCGCCCGCCCCCGGGCCAACCTCGAGGGCACCCTTGGCCTGACTGACTACCAGTTGGGTCTATTTCGCCAGGCCGAAGCCCTGCGCCGCGAACTCGCCAAAATCAAGGCCCGGACGAAAGCTCAAGACCCCGGCACCGGCCAATCGCCGGTCACACCCCCCAAAGCCATGGGCGCCGCCACCCGGATTCTGGCGAGGGTGCGTTCCGGCGATTCCTGAGCCGTCCACCAGTTGTTCGAGCGGGTCCATGCCGAACACCGGCAGCTCGCGACGATCCCCGGGAAGTGCTTGACGCCGCTGGCTGGTCCGAGCCTCGCCACCTTATATTCTGGCCTCCGGCCACAAAACGGGTGGGCCGAGCGTCCCACAAGGCACCCGCGTCGGGGAGAAAGTCACCTGTCGCATGGCACCTCAATAATGAGAAGCGAATGATTGCGCTTGTTGAGGGCCACCGGACCCGGCCACGTCTAGGCGAGCAATTTCTTAACCACCGATCCCTCCACATCCGTCAGTCGGAAATCCCGACCCTGGAATCGATAGGTCAGCCGCGTGTGATCCAATCCCAGCAGATGGAGCAGGGTGGCCTGCAGGTCGTGCACGGGGACTCGATCCTCCACGGCTGTGAATCCAAATTCGTCCGTTCGCCCCACGATGCCCGGTTTCGTCCCGCCACCCGCCAACCACATCGTGAAGGCATCAATGTGATGGTTGCGACCGACAAATTCCCGGACCTCACCCATCGGTGTCCGACCAAATTCCCCGCCCCAAACCACCAGCGTGTCCTCCAGCAACCCGCGCGCCTTCAAATCCTGGATCAGTGCGGCACAGGGACGGTCAATATCCCGGCAGACCGTGTCCAGATTCCCGCCGAGGTCCTGACCCGGCGCGCCATGGTGGTCCCAGTCGGTATGATATAATTGCACAAACCGCACCCCCCGCTCCACCAGTCGGCGGGCCAGAAGACAGTTCGCACCAAACGATGGGCGACCCGGCTCGACGCCATAGAGGTCGAGCGTGGCCTTCGATTCGCGGCGCAGGTCGATCAATTCCGGCGCACTGGTCTGCATGCGATAGGCCATCTCATAGGCGGCAATCCGCGTCGCGATCTCCGGGTCGCCCGTGACGTCGAGACGCCCGGTGTTGAGATCCCGAATGGCATCCAGGGTCTGTCGCTGGCACTCGTCATCGATCTCCTTCGGGCGGGCCAGGTTCAGGATGGGTTCAACGCCATTGCGGAAGGGAACGCCTTGAAAAGTCGTGGGCAGGAAACCGCTGCCCCAGTTCACCGCTCCGCCGCGCGGTCCGCGCGGCCCGGATTGCAGGACGACGAAGCCCGGCAGATTCTGCGACTCGCTGCCAATCCCATAGGTCAGCCAACTTCCCACGCTGGGCCGCCCGAACTGGCTGCTGCCGGTGTTCATGTAGAGCTTGGCGGGTGCGTGGTTGATCGGCTCCGTTGACATTGACCGGATGATCGTGAGGTCGTCCACGATGGTTGCCAGATTCGGCAGACATTCCGAGACCCAGGCGCCGGAGTTGCCGTGTTGAGCGAATTTCCGATTTGTCCCCAACAGCTTGGGCGTCTCCCTGGCAAAGGTGCTCATGAAGGCGAAGCGTTTGCCTTTGATGAAGGATTCCGGGATCGGTTGGTCGTGGCGCTTCTGCAATTCCGGCTTGTAGTCGAAGAGTTCCAGCTGGCTTGGCCCGCCGGCCATAAAGAGGAAGATGACGTTTTTCGCCCGCGCCCGGTGATGACCGGACGCACCCGGTGCCTCAACGGCTCGTGCGCCCGCCGCCGCCGTCCGGTCCGCGTGGAGGATCGAGCCGAGCGCCAGGGACCCCAGCCCGAAGCCGCATTGCGCGAAGAAATGCCGGCGGGTGGCGCGTCGCAGGTGCAGGTCGAGCGGATTCATATCAGGTCATTCGCGCGTAATAAATTCATCAAGATTGAGGATCACCCGGGCGACCGTGGTCCAGGCCGCCAGCTCCGGTTTTCCGGCGGCGCGTTGCTGGTGCAGCAGTTTCTCCATGCGCCGGCGCTCGCCGGAATCCGGACGCCGCGCCAGACCGGAGCGGAACACCGCCTCGAGCCGATCAGCGTCCGTCGTTCCCTCCCGGATCATCCGCGCCGCCAGGGCGGACGCGAACTCGACAAAGGCCTCGTCATTCAACAGCATCAACGCCTGCAGGGGCGTGTTGGACCGCAATCGCCGGGTGCACGCACGGGTGCCGTCGGGCGCGTCAAACACCGTGAACAGGGGGTGCGGCGTGGCGCGCCAAAAAAAGGTGTACATGCCCCGCCGATAGCGCTCGGCAGCGGTGCTGGTGACCCATTCCCGGCGCATCTGGCCCAGATTCATCACGCCCTCCGATTGCGGCGGAAAAACACTGGGACCCCCCACGTCCGGATTCAGCAACCCCGACGCCGCCAACGCCGAGTCGCGAACCAGTTCGGCGTCCAGGCGGATCCGCGATTGCCGCGCCAGACGTCGATTCTCCGGATCCGACGCCTTCAGTTCTTCGCGCGCCCGCGACGATTGCCGATACGTGGCCGACGTGACGATGAGGTGATGCATCGACTTGAGACGCCACCCCCGGGCGATGAATTCGGTCGCCAGGAAGTCGAGCAGCCCGGGTTGGGTCGGCGTCGCCCCCTGGGTGCCGAAGTCGTTTTCGGTTTCCACAATGCCCCGGCCAAAATAGACCTGCCAAAGCCGGTTCACCGTGACCCGGGCGGTCAGCGGATTGCGGGGGTCGACGATCCATCGCGCCAGATCCATCCGGGTCGCTCCGGTGGCGGGAAGGTCAAGTTTCGGCAAGGCATCGGGCACGCCCGGTGAAACCTTTTCCGCCGGCCGGGAGAAGTCGCCCGCCGCCAGGCGATGCGTCTCCCGCAGCGTGCTCCGCTCCCGCACCACCATCGATCGGGTGATCCGGGGAACCGTTCCGCTTAATCCGGCAATCACCTCGCGAGGGCCCTTCATCGTCGGGTCCTGTTCGATGAAGGCCGCAAAGACCGTCTGCTTTTGCGTCTCGGAGCGCTTTTCAAAAACGACGTCAAACGCCATGCGCACATCCTGCGACTGTTTTTGTCGCGCCACCATGTCGAGAGATGTCTCCCAAGCCTTCAACCGGTCCCACAATGTCGGGTCGTCACGCGCGATCTTCGTCAAATACTCCCGGATCGCCTGCTCCACCGCCTCCGCCTTCGCCACCACGTCCGGTGCGGCGATCGGGAGTTCGATCTCGTCGACATTGTTCAAAAAAGCGAACATTCGATAATAGTCGACCTGGAGCAGCGGATCATACTTGTGATCGTGACATTGACAGCAGCCCATCGTCAGTCCGAGCCAAACGGTCGCCGTCGTACCGACCCGATCATGGATGGACTCCATCCGAAATTGTTCGACGTCGATGCCTCCCTCCTGATTGATCGGCGTATTCCGATGAAATCCGGTGGCCACCTGCTGGGCCAGGGTCGCGCCCGGTCGGAGATCGCCGGCGAGTTGATCGATCGTGAATTCATCGAAGGGCTGATCCCGGTTGAAAGCTTCGATCACCCAGTCCCGGTAGGGCCAAATCTGGCGGGGCGCGTCGATGCTGTACCCATTGGAGTCCGCATAGCGCGCCGCATCCAGCCACAAACGACCCCAGCGCTCGCCATAATGCGGGGACGCCAGCAATCGCTCGACCAAGCGCTCGTAAGCCTGCGGCTGCTCATCCTCGAAAAATGCGTCAACCTCGGCAGACGTCGGCGGCAAACCCGTCAGGTCGAGACTGACCCGGCGGATCAGAGTGGCCCGGTCCGCTTCCGGCGATGGCCTGATCCCGGCGCGCTCGAGCGGGGCGAGCACAAAGGGATCGATTGGATTGCGGATTCCAGCGGCGCCCTTCAACACGGGCGGCACGGGGCGGATGGGTGGGACGAAGGCCCAATGTACCGGTGGAAGCGACGGAATTTCCTGAGCGGGCGCCCGGGCGCCGGCGTCGATCCAACGGCGCAGCACGTCAATTTCCTCGTCGGACAGTGGCGGCTTCTTATACGGCATCCGTTCGGCACCTCCCTGACCCAGCACCGCGGCCACCAGCGGGCTGTGACCGGCATCGCCCGGGACCACTGTCCGTCCGCTCTGGCCGCCCTTCGCCAATTCCCCGGCCGTGTCCAGTCGCAAGTCGCCACGCGGCTTCGTCGCGCCGTGGCACCGGACGCAATGAGCGGCCAGCAGCGGCTTCACCTCGGTCAGATAGTCGGGCGCCGGCGCATCGGCCCAGGCGCCGAGCCGGACGACCGTCAGGACCAGAGGCCATCGAGCGGTAAATTTCATGAGCCAACCCCAAATCGAATCCATCCAGGTGACCATCGAATCGATCCCCAACCGACGCCGCAGCGTCGCCCCCCGGGCGGAGCGGAACCCGCCTCACGGCGCGCTGCCAACGGGCCGGTTCACCGTGGCGATCATGGATGGTGGGGAGGCTCTCTCCCGGGAGCAATGCTGGCAAGGGTTTTGCCGCGGGAGTCGCGGTGGCTGGGTGACTTCGTCAATGCCAAGCTCGTCGGCAGCCCCACCGCCGGCGGGGCAGATGATTTCAGGCCGGATCCTGGCGATCGGGCGCCTTGCCGAGGAGGACGTCGCCCCCCTTGGAGGCATCAAAGGAGTGGTCCCATTTCGCAATCAACAGCGTGGCGACCGCGTTGCCGATGAAGTTTGTAAGGGCCCGCGCTTCGGACATGAATCGGTCCACTCCCAGAATCAGGGCCAGTCCGGCGAGGGGAATCTTGTGGGTCGCCGCGAGCGTCGCGGCCAGGGTGACAAACCCGCTGCCCGTTACGCCGGCGGCACCCTTCGAGGTGAGGATCAAGACGACCAGCAGCTTCAATTGTTCCCCGAGATCCAGCGGGGTGTCCGTGGCCTGGGCGACGAACAGCGCGGCGAGGGTCAGGTAGATCGACGTGCCGTCCAGATTGAAGGAATAGCCCGCGGGAACGACGATGCCCACCACCGGGCGGGCGCAGCCGGCCCGCTCCATTTTCTCCATCAGGCCGGGCAACGCCGGTTCGGACGACGAGGTGCCGAGAACGATGAGGAGTTCTTCGCGGAGATAGCGGAGGATTTTGAAAAGGCTGAACTGGTTGAGCCACGCGAGCGTTCCCAGAACGACAAAAATGAAGAGTCCGCAGGTGAGATAAACACAGACCATCAGCGCGCCCAGCCGGCTGAGCGACGCGAGTCCGAATTTACCGATGGTGAACGCCATGGCGCCGAAGGCCGCCAGGGGTGCCAGCCGGGTGATCAGGCTCACCATCGCGAAAATCACCCGGGAGATCTCGTGGATGAGATTAATGACGGGCCGCCCGTGCTCGCCGAGTCGCCCCAGGCCGATGCCAAAGAGCACCGCCAGCAGCAGCACCTGAAGGATCTCTCCCTCGGTGAAGGCGCCCACAAAGGAATTCGGAATGAGACGCAGCAGATGCTCGGTGACCGTCAATTCCTGGGCCGCCTTCGCATAGCTCGCAATCGCCTGGGTATCGAGCGACGCCGCGGTGGCGTGAAATCCGGTCCCGGGTTGGAAAACGTTTGCCACTACCAGCCCGATGATCAGCGCCAGCGTGGAGACCGCTTCGAAATAGAGCAGCGACTTCCAGCCCACCCGGCCGACCTTCCGGAGATCGCCCATGCCCGCCAGGCCCACCACCACGGTCGTGAAGATGATGGGCGCAATCATCATCTTGACCAACTTGACAAAGGCGTCTCCCAGCGGCTTGAGCGACGCGCCGAAATCCGGCCACAGGCAGCCCACGCCCACACCCAGCACGATGGCCACCAGAACCTGCAAATACAGTGTGTCGCGCCGGGGTGTCTTCACTTTGAAAGGGATTGTCGCCGCAACGCCGGATCAATCGCCCGGGCGGCGGCCGCGCAGTCGAAGGGGCGGCCCAGAAATTCGGCGACCCGCTGGGCCGTCGCCAGCGGTGCGGCCACGACCTCGGTATAGCGCAGGGCCAGGACCGAGAATTCGGGCCGCTCGTGCAACCAACTGGCGACCCGTATGCGTTGGCTGGCGAACTGGCGTGCGAGGGCTTCGGAGCCCAGCCGGGCGCCCTGATCGCGCCGCTCCAACCGGTCCAGCATGACCGCCTGCGAGGCGAGGACTTCGGCGAGATCCCGTTCTATCACCAGCAGTCGATAACGCTCCGTCAAGGGCAGGAAGGGAACCAACGGCAGGACCAGTTTGACGGCGTGACCCCGGGCCGACGGAATCCAGCTCGGGTCCTGTCGCAGGGTCGTGGCCGGCTCAAATTCCAGATAGCCGCGGGGATTGTCCGAGTCCGCGGCGCGCTTGCCATCGGTCAGCACCGGCACACCACCGGCGGCGAGCAGTTGCATCAACATCGAGGTGCCGCTGCGCGGCAATCCGGCCACCACAATGATCTCATCCGCGGTGGCCGGTCCGGTCACCCGTTCCACCCACGCCGGGTGCGACTCCACAAGGCTGGCGGCGGGGGCTGATTTGACGATGGGCTTCGCGGGCGTGCTTTTTTGAGAGGGGGCCAGGAGTTGTCGCCGGTGTTCCGCCGCCTCATCGGTTCGGCCGCGGCGGGCCAGCAGGGCCGCCAGGCGCTGGCGCGGCTCGGGCAGTCCGGGGGATTGGGCGAGGGCTTCCCGATACGCTGCTTCCGCCGCCGGCGGATCACCGAGGCGCTGCCACACCCGGCCCACCAGCGTGTGGAGTTCCGGTTGAAAACGCACCCGGCCCAGGGATTCGGCGGCCGCCGCGAGGGCCGCCCTGGGTTGACGCCGCACCCAACGCATTCGCGCGGTCAGGGCCCACATCTGCCAGTCATCGGGATCGCGCTCCACCGCCGCCTCGGCATGCTCCAACGCCTCCCGATGGTAGCCGCCCCAGGCCAGCGTTTCTGCGAGCAACCGC
Organism: Verrucomicrobiota bacterium; assembly: GCA_043732975.1. GTDB lineage: Bacteria > Verrucomicrobiota > Verrucomicrobiia > Limisphaerales > UBA9464 > CANIZL01. The sequence goes on along the minus strand of JAYTHD010000419.1, from coordinate 3,323 downwards.
CGCGGTTGGGGCAGGCCAAAGCGCGCGAAGGTTTTCATCAGCTCGGCCAATCCCTGGGTGACCGCCTCGGATCGCTGGGCCAACAGGTCCAGTTTTAGGCGGAGGAGCCCGCGATGCAGCGGATAGCCCGTCGCCCGTTCCGCCAGCGCCCGGCGCTCATAGGCTTCCTGGTCATCGTGGCCCAATTCGGCTTCGGGTCGCTCCTTCCGCCGCCGCTCCAGTTCCGCGGCGGCCTCGGGCGCACTCCGTTCGATGTGTCGATCGAAATCATCCAGCAAGGTCGTGGCCCGGGTCAGATTCCCCAGGCGGATCTCCGCTTCGACGCTGGCGCCCAGGAACCGGATTTCGGCCGGCTTTTGCGCGACCAATTCCGTCAGGAGGGCGGCCGCCGGTCCAATCTCACCGGCATCGCTGTGGGCGTTGGCCAGGTTGAAGCGCAGTTCGGCCACGGTATCCGCCACCGCCGCGGCCGCATTGGCCGCCGGCGGTGCCACGTAGCCGAGCGCCACCAGTTGCCGCAGGGCTTCGGCGGACTCCACCGGATCCGACCGCGTTTCCGGGGGATGCTCCCCGCTTTCGCCCGGGAGGGATTCCCACGACGGAATCGTTTCGGCGGGTCGGACCTCGTTGAACAGATTGTGCAGGACCTTGCCATCCATGTCCGCCCCGACAGGCAGTCCGTAAAGGTGCAGCAACGTCGGGGTGATATCGAGAATCGAGGCTCCGTACAAAACGGTGCCGGGGCGGATGTCCGGGCCGCGGGCGCAAAAGATGCCGAAGTGCCGATGCTCAATCGCCGGCCCCGCCGGCGCTGCGGGAATGCGTCCGGGGCGGCGGACTCCGGATTGGAACCCGTGATCACTCATGACGATCACCGTGGTCTCCGGACCCGCCAATTGCAGCAGCCGCCCGAGCATCGCGTCGTGGTACCGGTAGGCGTTCGCCACCACACCCTGGTAAATTTCAAAATCCGCCTCGTTGACCCAGGGCAATCGCGGGGGATGATAGTTCATGAACGCGTGCGAGAAGTGATCGAGGGAGTCGTAGTAAATCCCCGCGAAATCCCAGACCGCGTGCTCCAGGACCTCCGTGGCGGCGGCATGCAGGTTCAGCGTCTCGCTGAGGATTTTGGCCAGGCTGTGCAGCCGTTTGTCCCGCGCCTGATCGACCTTCGGGTACTCGGGCACAAACAGGCGCAAAAGCTCACCCGGCAGGTCGAGCGGCGTGGTCCGCAGTTCCGCCAGGCGGTCGGACCACTCCGGCGGGTGGATGCATCCGTGTGGCAGCGGACGGGGCGTCGCCTCCTGGCCGGCTTGATGGAAGAAATTGGAAACCATCACCCCGTTGAGCGGTTCGGCCGGGTGACTGGGCCACCACCCCACCACGGCCGGGCGTAAGCCGGACTGGTTGAAGATATTCCAGACGGCCTTGCAGCGCCGACCCAGGAGGGTGATCGGCCGAATGCCCGTTCCATCGGGAGTCGGCTCGGTGAAGCCGTGGATACCGTGGCGGGTCGGACGCTTGCCCGTGCTGATCGACGTCCACAGCATGGGGCTGAAGGCAGGGGAGATTGTCGCCAGATTGCCGTGGCAACCCTCATCAATCAGCCGGGCCAGGTGCGGCATCTGGCCCTCGGCCAGCAACGGACGGATCACCTCCCAATCCGCGGAATCCCAGCCCACCAGCAGCACCTTTCGGCGGACGGGGGTGAAGGGCGGGGCACTGTTCATGACCGGATTGACAATAAAGAACCGTCACGCACCTCGCGGCGCCGTGACGGTTGCGGGACACGACTGAATTCAAAGGCCGGCAGCGGACGGACCCTGGGCCTTTTTCCAGCGGCGGACCCCCTGCGCCCCCAGAATCAACGCGCCGAGCGCGGCAAAGGGCACGACCGAGGTCACTTCGGGGACCGCACCGACGCCCATGGCGACCGGAAGCCCGGAGTCGTCATAGGCAAATTCGCTGATGTGGAAGTGGAGGTTGTCGAAATCGTTATTCACCAGATCGCCCTTGATCCAGCCGAACAACAGCTTGTTGGCCCGGGTGGTATCCTGGAATTGGATGGCGTAGTACTGGGCATTCGAGCTGCCGGGGCCGACTTGGCTGGCGTTGCCCGGGCTGTATTGGTAACGTCCGCCAAACCTCCCGCCGTTGGCGGCGACGCCGGGGGCATTGCCCCAAGTTGCCCCAGCTGGAGCAATGTGAACGTAATTGCCAACGACTCTGTTTTGGAAATACGTTGCGCCAGGGGCCGGCACGAGGAGCGGAAACCGGTAAGTTCCCGAACCGTGAGGCACTTGCAAGCCTTGGATCTGGAAGTCGTTGATCCCGGGCAGGTCCAGAATGGAGGTGCTGACGGGTGAACCCAGGAGGAAACCGCCGTCTTGATTGACCGAAGTCACGACCAAAGCCCCATGGGCGGACGGCACCAGGGCGCAGGAACCCCCCAGCAGGCTCAATGAGGACAGAATCTGATGGGAACGACTGAAGGAGGCGGAAGACTTGTTTTTCATGGCCAGAATCGCGGCAATTCGACGTCGATACCGGAACAATTATACTCCGGGATGGGAACTTTTTTAGAGGGAATGCCTTGGTGGGTCAAATGAATCCCGGGCAGGCAAGCCCCCGAGTCAACGCACCGGGTCGCGGTCCGTCGGAGCGCCGGCATTCTGCCGGCTTAAACGCCACACCCGTCGCGGAGGTCCCAAATCTCGCAAGACGTCCCGCAGGCCATCGGCCGCCTTCCTCTGCGCGGGCGATAAGCCGGTTGGGAACCGGCGCTCCGGCCGCGCCAGCTCGGCATGGCCTCACACTTACCTCCCGGACGATTCCGACCGCGATCGACGCCCCGGAGCTGCGCCCGAACGGGGAGCGATATTGGACGTGCAATTGTCAATGGTGCTCGACGGGGTTCATCCCTTCCCTGCAGGCCGGGGTCAGCCTTCCGAGCATTTGCCCGCAAAACCGGCAATTGAGCCACGACGGCAGGTAAAAGTGTCCTTGAAATAAAGTAAATCCCTACCTATTTGACCAAATATCGCTCACAAGGGGCCGCAAATTGAAGCGTTTTGACGCTGGACAGGTTTCAATCGTCAGCGACTTTACGTCTCAGAAAAGTCACCAACCGAGTGTTCAATTCGACTGCGGTTGCGACAAAATCGGGAGTCAATCATCAGGAAATTTTAGAATGAAAACTGTTACCCCTCGTGTTGGCGCTTTGCGCTACGGCAAGGTACCCTTTGCCGCCCGCGTCTCAGGGATCGCCGGCTTGTCGCTGGCCGCCTGTGTAGCATTGGGTGATACTCCCATATCGCAGTCTT
>JAYTHD010000418.1:0-4148 GCA_043732975.1 Verrucomicrobiota bacterium | reverse complement strand
CGCCGGCGATAAGCCGGCTGGAAGCCAGCGCTCCGGCCGCGCAAGCACGGTATCGCCATTGGGCCTTTGCACCCGTTTGCGAAGTGTTGCCGCAACCCTACCCCAAAATTTTTTGAACATGAAGTCCCTGTCCCTCCTCGGAGTGGCATGACGTTGATTCGATCTTACAGTTCACCCATGAAAAAACTGCGTTCCTGGGCTCCTGCGGTGGCTGCGGCCGCTGCCTTGGCCTTCACCACACCGCTCACCCTGGCGAAGGACTCCCCCGCCACGGCGAGTGCCGATCTGCAAGTCGCCCGTTCCCTGAATCGGGCGTTCGTCGAGCTGGCCGAGCAAGTCGCGCCCAGCGTCGTGGTCATCAGCGTGGAAACGAAGGCGGATCCCAATCAGCCGACGGGCGAAGAGCAGCTTGATTTTCTGCCGGAACCTTTTCGCCGCCAATTCCGTGAACATTTGCAACCGCGTCCGGACCGCCGCCGTGCGCCCGCCGAAGCGCCGTCCGACGAGGATCCCAGCCCTCAATACAACGGCGAGGGATCGGGCATCGTCATCCGGGAGGAGGGCTATGTCCTGACCAACAACCACGTGGTGGAGAACGCCACAAAAATCAAGGTGCGCCTCAAGGATGGACGCGAGTTTGAAGCGGAGGTGAAGGGCCTGGACCCGCAATCCGACCTCGCCGTCCTCAAGCTCAAGGGACCGGTTTCCGACCTGGTGGTGGCCAGGTTTGCCGACTCCGAAAAAGTGCACGTCGGCGAATTCGCAATCGCCGTCGGCGCGCCGTTCCATCTCGATTATTCCGTCACCTTTGGGCACATCAGCGCCAAGGGTCGCGATTCGATCGCGCCGACATTGATGTGGGATCAACAATTCCTGCAGACCGATGCGCGCATCAATCCGGGCAATTCCGGCGGTCCGCTCGTGAATGTCGACGGCGAAGTCATCGGCGTGAACTCCATGATCCGCGGCCTGCAAAGCGGCATTGGCTTCGCCATACCGTCGAATTTGGCCCGCGAGGTCGCGGATCGGCTGATCACCGATGGCAAGTTTACCCGTTCGTATCTGGGCATCGAGATCCGGTCCCTTCACGATGACCGGGCCACTCACGATGATCCCAAGCTGAAAGAAGCGGCGGCCAAGATCAAAAACGGCGTTGTGGTGCAAAGCATCTTTGCCGACGGTCCGGCCGCGAAATCCAAGCTGGAGGTCTTCGACGTCATTACTGCTGTCGATGGCAAACCGGTTTCCGCGCTCCAGGGATTCCGCAATGAGATCAGCCGGAAACGCCCGAATTCCGAAGTCAGCCTCGACGTGTATCGCAACCACGAAAACCTGGTCGTGAAGGTGCGACCCGAGGTGTTGCCCGAAAACATTCTGGCCGCCGCCAACCGCGGTCCCGGCCCCCGGTTGACACCGAAGCCGCCCGAACCGCCGGAGAACAGCTACCTGGAGTCCCTGGGCCTGGCGGTTGAACCGCTGACCAAGCAGTTGGCCAGGGAAAACCAACTCGATCCTTCCACGAAGGGTGTCATCGTCAAATCGGTCGAGGATCGCAGCATCGCCGGGCGCAATGGCCTCCGGGAAGGCGACGTGATCCTGCGGGCGGCGGACAAGACGGTGACCAGTGCGGAAGAGCTGAATGACGCCCTGAGTGCCGCCAGTGAGTTGGGTCGGGCCCGGCTGTCGATCAGCCGCGACGGCAATCGCATTGGACAGATCCTGAAGGGATTGCCCAAGAAATAATCCGGCAGGTTTAAGAGCCCGTTTGAAAATTTAAACAGGCGCTAAGCCGTGGCCGTGGCCCGGGCGTTCAGGAACTGTTTCAATTCCGCCGCCAGGGCGCCACCAAAGCCCGGCACTTTGCCGATCTCTTCGACACTCACCAGACGCAGGCGTTGCACGGAGCCAAAGCGCTTCAGCAACGCCTGTTTGCGTGCGTCGCCCATGCCCGGGAATTCATCCAGCACGCTCTCGTTGATCTTCTTCAGGCGCAGTTGGGCGTTGTAGGTGTTGGCGAAGCGATGCGCCTCGTCGCGCACCCGCTGCAACAGCTTCACGGCCGGGTGATCCAAACCCAGACGTAACGGCTCACTCTGGCCGGGCCGGTGAATTTCCTCGTATTCCTTTGCCAATCCCAGGATCGGAATGGAACTCAATCCCAGGACGGCCAATTCCGCACATGCGGCATTGAGTTGGCCCTTGCCGCCATCGATGAGAATCAAATCAGGGAGTCGCGGACCGGGAGTCGTCGGAGCGGCTTCCGGTGGCTCGGCCTTGTCGTTGGTTTCGATTTCCGACCGCAGGCGTGTGTAACGCCGGCGGATGGTTTCCGCCATGCAGGCGAAATCGTTTTGCGTGGTCACGCCCCGCATGCGGAAGCGCCGGTAGTTGGCCCGATCCGGGCGGCCCTGCCAGAAACTGACCATCGACGCCACCATGAACGTGCCGCTGATGTTGGAAATGTCGTATCCCTCTATCCGGGCGGGCGGCACGGGCAGTTCGAGCGCGCGGCCCAGGGCCTCCAGATCCGCCGCGTGATTCAGGGCCACGGGCAGGGTGTAGGGAACCCGTTCGAACTTTCCGGTCTTTTCCGTCGTGCGTTTGAGGTCCTCCAGCGCATCCCGCAATTGCGCGGCCTTTTCAAATTCCCGCCGCCCGGCCGCCCGGAGCATTTCGGCTTCCAACTCGCCCCGCAACTCGTCGGTCTGCCCCTGCAAAAACTCCACGCCGGCCCGGACCTGCTCCAGATACTGCTCGCGGGAGACGTTGCCGATGCACGGGGCGGTGCAGTGCTTGAGATTGCCGTAAAGACAATGCTTGTAATCCGCTTCTCCCGGCGTCAGCGGCCGACACCCGCGCAGTTGAAACTTCCGGCGCATCATCGTCAGCGCCCGCCGGACGCTTCCCGAATGCGCGAAGGGACCGAAATACACGCAGCCGTCGTCCTTGCGCAGGCGGGTCAGCGAGAAGCGCGGAATCGGATCCTGCAGATTCACCTTGAGCAGCAGGAAGTGCTTGTCGTCCCGGAAATCAATGTTGAATCGCGGCCGGAACTCCTTGATCAACTTGCCTTCCAACAGCAGGGATTCCGCTTCCGACTTGACCACATGCCAGTCCAGATCATGGATCGCCTCGACGAGCGCGTTGAATTTAAGATCCCACCCCAGCCGGCGCGAGGGATGAAAATACGTCGACACCCGCTTCCGCAGGTCACGCGCCTTGCCGACGTAAATGACCGTGCCCAGACGGTCCTTGTGCAGGTAGACCCCGGGGCGATGCGGGATTTGGGAGAGCTTGTTGCGGATGTGATCCGTGATGGGCATGAGTGAACGACGAGAACGACCTACAACAACCGCAGCGCCGCGGGGGCGGTCACGGAGCGGATCCGGCTGTCCTCAGGGGGTGACCGCCAGCCGATCCTCGACCCCTTCACGCTTCATCAGGAGACCCTGCTCCTTGTAGGCGCGCAGGACAAAATGCGTCGCGGTGCTGAGGACGCCCTGGAGGGTCGACAGCTTTTCCGACACGAAGCTGGCGACCTCCCGCAGATTGCGCCCCTCCACTTCGACCAACAAATCGTAGCCTCCCGACATCAAGTGACAGGCGCGAACTTCCGCGTGTTTGGCGATCCGTTCCGCCAGTTTGTCAAAACCGCCGCCGCGCTCGGGAGTGATCCGGACTTCGATCATGGCGCGCACATTCTCGCTGCCCAGTTTCTCCGGGTTCAGCACTGCCCGATAGCCCAGCAGCACGCCCTCTTTCTCCAGCGCACAGAGGCGTTCGCGCACCTGGGTTTCCGACAACCCCGACAGCGCGGCCAACTGCGACGGCGTCGTGGAAGCATCTGCGGACAAGGCTTGCAATAACAAATCCATCCCCCCAGTGGAGCGCATCCCGGACAAAAGGAAAGTCCCAGCTCCCGGCTTTGGCGACGGCGGCGAGTAGGCGACGGGAGGCGGAGCGAGTCTCTGACGAGCTAAGCGGTGACGAAGTCGATCCCCAGCGAGAAGGAACTCACCTGTCCCTTCGTGCCCAGTCCCTTCGTGCCCATGCCCAGTGACCAGGGTGGGGTGCCGCCATTTCCTGCGCTCGCCGGCAAGCAGTGGCGAATGGGATCGTCTCGGATAGCAGGGAGTCGGAGTAGAAGG
>JAYTHD010000417.1:0-5452 GCA_043732975.1 Verrucomicrobiota bacterium | reverse complement strand
GGACGGGCGGACGGGTTGCTCGAAGCCAGGGAGTCGCGCCGGCGGGAAAATCCAGATCGGTCACCACCACTTCGTCATCGGCCTGGAGATCCAGGGCGGTGGCGAGCAGATTGTAGGCCTCGGAACTGCAGGAGCAGAAGGAGACCTCGGCGGACTGGAGTCCGGTCAGGCGCGCGCTGACTTCGCGACACGCCTCCACCTGCGCAAAATGCGCCTCCCGGCCCTGCATGCCGCGCTGTTTATCCAGCCAATACTGCTGGATGGCCTCACCCACACAGCGGGGCGGAATGCTTTCCGCCGCGGTATTGAGATAGGTGAGCGATTCGAGCCCGGGGAAATCCTGTCGACGTTGTTGGCGGGTTAGCATAGCGGTGGTGGACTTTAATGAATTCGCTCCGGCGGTGCGCTTCCGGGGATCAATCAGATTTGCGGAGCATGTGTTAGCATAGAGGAGGAAATCGCGGCCGCGAGCTTCCGGGTGCGGCGGGACCGCACCCCCCCCGCCGCCGCCGCCGCCGGCAACGGCTCGGAGAAGCGCCCGCGAGAATGGGCGAGCGGAGGCGAGGACACCATGCACTTGGCCGATGAAGCCGCTGCCCAACCACCGGTTTTGTGCTTCTCTCCGGGCGACAATTGGAAACTGGAAATTATGAACGTCACCGTGCGTGGTCGCCGCAAGGCTTTTCGAACCGTCAGCTTCGAGGCAACCCGGAATGCCGTGGTGTTGATCGAACAGCGGCAATTGCCGCATGACTTTGTCCTGCTGCGAACCGGGAATTTCCACGAGACCGCGGCGGCGATCACCGACATGGTGGTGCGGGGCGCCGGGGCGATCGGGGCCACGGCCGCCTACGGCCTGGCGCAGGGCGCGGCGGAATTCCGCGGGGCGGATCTCACGCGGTTCCGGGCGCATCTGGAATGGGTTTACACGGTGCTGGCCGAGGCCCGGCCGACAGCGGTGGATCCGGTCAATGCGATGAAGGCCATGTTGGCCGGGCTGTATGCCTCGTCCGCGCAGACGGTGGCGGACGCCCAGGAATTCCTGAGGGACGCGGCCGAGGCTTTTGCCGATGAGGACGCGCATCATTGTGCGGAGATTGGGCGTCACGGCGCGGGGCTGATACGCGAGGGCGTGCGGGTGCTGACCCATTGCAACGCCGGCTGGCTCGCCTTTGTGGATCATGGCTCCGCCACCGCGCCGTTGTACGCCGCCCAGGCCGCGGGGCGCAAATTTCACGTTTTTTGCGATGAAACCCGTCCGCGTTGCCAGGGCGCGGCCCTCACGGCGTGGGAGTTGGCGCAACAGGGGATTTCGCATGACGTGATCGCCGACAACGCCGCCGGCCACCTGATGCAACGCGGGGAGATTGACCTCGTGATCGTCGGCAGTGATCGCACCCTCGGGCGCACGGGCGAAGTGGCCAACAAGATCGGCACCTACACCAAGGCCGTGCTCGCCGCCCGGCACAAGATCCCGTTTTACGTCGCCATTCCGCTCTCCACCCTGGATTGGGAACTCCGCTCCGGCCGGGACATTCCCATCGAGGAACGTTCGCCGTCCGAGGTGCTCGGGGCCTGGGGCATTCTCGCGGATCCCCAACGGAAACCCGGCCGCCGTCCCGGCGAGCGTGCCTACATCCGCATCGCCAATCCGTCGAGCACGGCGCGCAACCCGGGTTTCGATGTCACCCCTCCGGATTTGATCACCGGCATCATTACTCCCGTGGGCATTTTCAAACCCAGGGAATTATGGCGTCAGCGGGCCAGGCTCGGTCACGGCGGAAGCCCGGCGGCCGGCCACCAGCCAGTGCGCTGATGGCGTGGCGCCGCAACCGTCTTTGCCGGGTCTCGGCCCGGGGCGTCACCTACGCCGAACGGCGTATGGACTCGGTGAAAGAACACGACTTCTTGTCCACACCATCGGATCCGACCCCGATTCGCGACATGTCATCCTATGAATTCATCCTCAGGCGGCCGCCGGGATAAACCGGTGGCCGGATCTTCCTTTTCCGGGGATACGGGCGTTTGGAAGCTGCCCTTGACCGGGTTCGGGAGCGACGCCGTGGCGAAAAGCGTCAGCGAATTTGCGGCCTCCGTTTCCAGCCGGCATTCCGAGGAGGATGTGCTTTGGGAAATCTGTGAACGCTGCATCTCGGTCCTCGGTTTCGTGGATGCGGTGATCTACCTGATGGATGACTCCCGCGGAGTGCTGATTCAAAAGGCGGCCTTTGGGCCGAAAAGTCCACGCCGGCGGGAGATCGTTGCTCCGCTCGAGATCGCCTTGGGGAAGGGTATTGTTGGTTCCGCGGCGCTCCATGGGCGGGCGGAGTTGGTGAGCGATACCCGGCTCGACCCGCGCTATATTGAGGATGATCAGGCGCGCTTGTCGGAGTTGGCGGTGCCGATCGTCAGCGACGGGCGGGTGTTGGGGGTGATCGATTCGGAGCATCCCCAGGTCGGCTTTTTCACGACCGATCATCTGACGGTCCTGAACGCCATCGCGTCGATTTGCGCCAGCAAGGTGACCCGGGCCCGGGCCGAGGCCCGACTCCGGGAGTTGAATCGGGAACTGGAGCGTCGAGTGGCCGCGCGCACGGCCGAACTCACCGCCACCAATGCCCTCTTGCAGCAGGAGATTGCCGAGCGGATCCGGGTGGAGGCGGCGGCGCGGGCTTCCGGCCAACGCTACCGGGAATCGGAGGAGCGGTTTCGCCAGGCCTTCCGTTCCATCCCGGCCTACGTGACCGTCGTGCGCATGTCCGACATGCGAGTCATCGAGGTCAATGAAACCGCGACCCAAGGCTCGGGCTTCACCCGCGCGGAAATGCTTGGGCGGACCACGGCGGAACTCAACCTGTGGGTCGACGCGGACGACCGGAACCGCTTCGTGGAACTGCTGCGGGCCCAGGGTTTCGTCCACGCTTTTGAAACACGGCTCCAGGCGAAGGACGGGCGGATCGACTGGGTCATCGTGTCAGCCGAGCCGATCGAGTTGGATGGCGAGAAGTGCCTGCTTTCCCTGAGTCTGCCGATTTCCGAGCGAAAACGGGCGGAACAGGAACTACAGAATGCACTGAATCGGGAACGCGAATTGAGCCGTCTGCGCAGCGCCTTCGTGTCGCTCGTTTCCCACGAATTTCGCACGCCCATCGGCGTCATCCATTCGTCCGCTGAAATCCTGGAGCGCTACGGCGCCCAGCTCCGTCCGGACCAGCAGAAGGAACACTTGCAGGCGATCCAGTGTCACGCCTGGCGCATGGCGGAATTGATGGAAGGAGTGCTGGTGTTTGGCCGGGCGGAGGCCAATCGCCTGGAATTCCATCCGGCCGAATTTGATTTGATCCGTTTCTGCCGCGATTGGGCGACCGAATTGAGCCGCGCGATGGTGCACCGTTGTTCCATTCGGTTCGAGACGCCGGCGTCCCTGCCGGCAGCCTACGGGGACGCCTCGTTGTTGCGGCACGTGGTGGTGAACCTGCTTTCCAATGCGTTGAAGTATTCCCCGCCGGGTTCGGAAGTGGTGGTGATCCTCGAGGCCCGGAATCAGGACGCGGTCATCAGCGTGCGGGACCGTGGGATCGGCATTCCCTCCGCGGACCGCACCCGCCTGTTTCAGGCGTTCGAGCGGGGATCGAATACCGGAGCCATTCCCGGCACGGGCCTGGGGTTGGTGGTGATCCGGCGTTGCCTGAATTTGCAGAAGGGGACGATTGAAATTGATTCAGCGGAGCAGTTGGGCACTCTGGCGACGGTGACGGTTCCCCTGTTTTTGTCGCCCGAAGAGCGCGGTCGTCTCAATCGTCCCGCGCTGGTCGCGTCCCCCCTTTCATGAATCGTCCGAAAATCCTGGTCATCGAAGACGAGCCCCAAATGCTAACCAATCTGGTCACCGTTTTGCGGGCCGAGCAATTTGAAGCGGTGGGTGCCTCGGAGGGTATGCGGGGCGTGGAGTTGGCCCGAACCGCCAAGCCCGACCTTATCCTGTGTGACATCACCATGCCGGGCCTGGATGGCTACGGGGTCCTGGAGCGACTGCGGAGCGAGGTGACGACCGCCCGGGTGCCTTTCATTTTTCTCACGGCCCGCGGGGAGCGGACCGACGTCCGCACCGGCATGAATCTGGGCGCGGACGACTACCTGACCAAACCGGTGCGCATTGACGATCTCCTCGCCGCCGTGAAGGCCCGCTTGGTGCGCCAGACGCAGCAGGGCGCGGACATTTCAGCCGGGGGCGGGTTGCCCGAAAACGCCGGCGAATTGATGTCCTTGGGACTCACCCTTCGGGAGGCCGACGTGTTGTACTGGCTGATCCACGGGAAGGCCAATGGTGACATCGGCGCGATTCTGGAAATCAGTCCCGCCACCGTGAAGAAACATCTCGAGCACGTGTTCGAAAAACTCGGCGTGGAGAATCGCACGGCGGCCACCCTCGCCGCGCTGGAGCGCTGGCGAAAGCCGCGCTGAATGAGCAGCGGGCACCGGGGCGAAAGACCCAATTCCCCTACGATTTTCCCGGGGACAGAAGGCTGGAAGCGCTCAGAACCGGCCCGAAAACGCTATAAGTACCTGGTCCACACTCTCAGCGTGAGCCCGCGGTGGCCGATCAACCTGCGAGCGCCCGCATCTCGCCGGCGTTGGGCTGGTTCACATCCGGGCACAAAAATAACGGCGCCTTTCAACTTCGGCAGAATTTCACCGCAAACAGGTGAAACCTAAGACCTAGCCGGTCCTGAAAGCGTCCGGAACTACCGAGCCGCCGACTTGCGCAGGTAGCGGATGAAGCCCAGGACAGCCAACACCGAGCCCAGCAGAGCCACGTTTGTACGGGACTCCGGAACCGCGATGGCTAAACCATAAACCAAGCTCGCATTCACCCCGCCGATCAAGGTCGCGGCGCCCGTGGCGAGGTTGATCGAATAGAGAGCTGGAAAGGGAGCGGCCGCACCGGATGTAAGAATGGCATAAGCACTCGTTCCCGCAGTGATGTCGAATCCCATGTAACGGCTCGAATTGACGCCCAAGGGACCCACGGTGTTCAACGTTCCAGCGTTCGGATTGCTCGTTGTCGCCAGAATATCCAAGGCAGAATCCAAATAAAACAGTGAGGTACCCGTGCCGGGATCGTTGTCGGGATTGGTATAGGCGGCCTCGACGACGAATGGGTTTGCGCCCACGTTAGGATCCCCCGCGGCATAAGCCAGCACTCCGTCCACGGTGGTCGCCCCCCCCGCCACGTTGATTCGCAGGTTTTGATCGTCAGCGTTCACCAAACGCATGCGGTCGGGGACAGGATTAAAGTCAATTCCCAAGAAAGTTGTCGTGGAGGCGGTCGGAGGCGTCGAGATTAACGTGGTCATCGCGGTGGCGGGGTTGATGGTAACCACCGTGTTGTCGCGAGAATAACCGTAGAGCAGGCCGTCGGCCGGACGAAAATCAAGGCCGTCGAGGTTGA
>JAYTHD010000416.1:0-6676 GCA_043732975.1 Verrucomicrobiota bacterium | reverse complement strand
GGTCTGGGGAAAGGCGCAAAGTTTGTGGGCGGGCAATTGGTGTCGCATACGCCCTATCTGGGCACGGCCGTGGATTTTGGGCAAAATGTCAAGCATTACATCGATAAAGGCGAGAACCCGGCATTGGCGGTTGGAAAGAGCGCCATATTAACCTTTGTCCCCGGCGCCGATAAGGCCAAGTCGGCTTATAAGGCGGTAAAGGATGGAGATCGGCTGGAGGAAGAACGTAGTTTATACAAGGAGTCAAAGGCAAAAATGGGCTCGGCTAATAGTACCCGGCATCAGGACGAGGACAAGCCGGGGGAGATAATTCGGTAAAGTGATGGTGCAATCGGGAGAAGGATGGACAGGTGTATAAAACTGATGATCCGGAGGCAACGGGGCCGGATCTGCATTTGTGCGTGCCGCTGATGTTTCCGAGCGGTCGGAACGAAGTGGGTTGCGAATTCGGCAGTTCGCCGGGAGTCTCGCTCCACCTTGCTTGCTGGCCTTTGACCACAAAACCGGTGGGCCGAGAGTCTCCGCGAGGCACCTGCGTTCGGGCTGACTCCGTCACCGGCTTAGCTCGACAGAGTCTCGCTCCACCTTGCTTGCTGGCCTTTGGCCACTAAACCGGTGGGCCGAGAATCTCCGCGAGGCACCTGCGTTCGGGGAGATGACTCCGTCACCTGTTAGCTCGTTGGGAACCTCGCTCCACCATTTTCGCTGCAGCATTCCGGCGTGCTTGGGACGGGTGCAGCTCGAGGAGGAGCCGCCGCTTTTGCGGTCGGCGCGGCAAAAGTTGCCGGAGCGCGACCCGCAGTTCAATGTGGGCTCCGTGAATCCCCGCAAAGCTCCGCTGGAGCGAACGTCGTTGTCTGGCGCGGTCGTTGCCTTGGGCTTAAATGTCTTAGCGACGGCCCTTTGGCGCTGTTTTGAGATTCGCAAGCAACCCTGTCTTCCTGTCTTCCCTGGCGATCTTCTTCGTCTTCGTTTATGAAACGATTCTACTTCTCTCTTTTCACCCTGGCCCTGGTCTGGCTGGCCGGCTGCAGCAAGTCGGCCGAACCCACGACGGCACCGGCGATCAAATCCCGGGGAACCATCGGGGTTTCCCTGCTCACGCTCGATAATCCTTTTTTCAAGGTGATCGGCGACAGCATCGCCGCGGAGGGAAAGGCGAACGGCTACGAAACGATTGTCGTCAGTGGCGACAAGGACGTGGCCAAGCAGGGCAATCAGATCAAGGATTTCATCGTCAAGAAGGTCAGTGCCATTGTACTGAGTCCGTGCGATTCCAAGGCGATCATTCCGGTGATCCAAGAGGCGAATGCCGCGGGGATTCCGGTGTTCACCGTCGATATTCCCTGCAACGAACCGGGGGTGAAGATCGTAACGCAGATCGCCACGGATAACTATGGCGGCGGTCGGGAGGCGGGTGCGGCGATGATCGAAGCGCTGGGCGAAGCTGGCGGGCGCATCGCGGTGCTGCATTTCAAACAGGCCGAATCGTGCCTGCTGCGGGTGAAGGGATTTCGCGAGGTCATCGATGGCCACAATGCGAAGTCGAAGGGGCGCATTGAAATTGTGACGGAACTGGAGAGTGGTGGCGCCAAGGATCAGGGTTACAAGGCGGCGGAGGACGCCCTGCAGGCACATCCGGATTTGCGGGGCATTTTCGCCATCAATGATCCGGCGGCCCTCGGCGCCCGCGCCGCCCTGGAGAAGGCGGGCAAGACGCAGCAGGTGTTGATCGTGGGCTTTGACGGACAACCCGAGGCCAAGCAGGCCATCAAGGAAGGCAAGCTCTACGCGGACCCGATCCAATTCCCCGACAAGATGGGCGTGCAGATCGTGTCCGCGATCCTGCGCCATTCCAAAGGCGAGACGTTGCCCGCGCAAATGCTGATTCCCACCAGTTTGTATCGACGCGCGGACGCCGAGAAGGATCCCTCGCTCAAATAGGTGAGCGCCCGAATCCCTGCGCACCCGCCGCTGCTGGAAATGCACGGCATCGTCAAATCCTTCCCGGGCGTCCAGGCCCTGCGGGGGGTCGATCTGACGCTTGCCCGTGGCGAAGTCCTCGCCTTGTTGGGGGAAAACGGGGCGGGCAAGAGCACACTGATGAAGGTGCTCGGCGGCGCGCAGGTTGCCGATGCGGGCCGCCTGCTGATTGACGGCGTCGAAATGATTCTGGCCTCACCCCAGGCGGCACGCCAGTCCGGCGTGGCGGTGATTTATCAGGAGTTCAATCTCATCCCCGGCCTGACCGCGGTGGAAAATATCTTCCTCGGACAGGAGCTGACGCGGAACGGTTTTGTGGCGGCCGGCCAGGAACGCCAACGTGCGCAGGAACTCTTTCAACGCCTCGGGGTGTCCATCGATCTCGACGTGCCCTGCCGCCGGCTCAGCACGGCCCAGCAGCAATTGGTCGAAATTGCCAAGGCCCTCGTCGGCGAGGTCCGGATTCTGGTCATGGATGAACCGAGCGCCGCTCTGACCGCGCATGAAGTGGAACGGCTCTTTGTCATCATCCGGGAACTCAAATCGCAGGGCATTGGCATTATCTATATCAGCCACCGGTTGGAGGAGATTTTTGTCGTGGCCGACCGCGTCGCCGTCCTGCGCGACGGTGCCAACGCCGGGGAACGTCCGATCGGAGCCATCGACCGCCAGCAGATGATCCAGATGATGGTCGGACGGGAGTTGAAGGATGAATTCCCCGCCCGGACTCGGGCACCGGGGGAGACGCGCCTGGAGGTGACGGGATTGAACGCCGGACGTCGGGTGCAGGATGTTTCGTTCAGTGTGCGACGGGGGGAGATTCTCGCGTTGACCGGGCTGGTGGGTTCCGGTCGCACCGAGGCCGTGCGCTTGATCTTCGGGGCCGATCCCCGGTCCTCGGGCGTGATCCGACTCGACGGGCGGATCCTGGACATTCGCACGCCGCGTGATGCCATTGCCGCGGGCATCGGCTTGTTGACCGAGGACCGCAAGCTGCAGGGACTGGTGCTGGGCCATTCGGTCTGCGAGAATTTCGGACTCCCCAATCTCGAGCGGCTTTCGCGCGGTGGCTTTGTCCAACAATTCCAGGAACGGACGGAATTCGATCGTTACGTCACTACGTTGCGCATCAAGGTTCCCCACGCCGGCCAGCGCGCCGGCAATCTCTCCGGTGGCAATCAACAGAAAGTCGTCCTGGCCAAATGGCTGGCGAGAAATTGCGACTTATTAATTTTTGATGAACCCACCCGGGGCATCGACGTGGGCGCGAAATATGAAATCTATGTCCTCATGAATGAACTCGTCGCGCAGGGCAAGGCCATCCTGATGATCAGCTCCGAATTGCCCGAGGTGCTCGGCATGGCGGACCGCATTTTGGTCATGCACGCCGGACGCATCACCGGGGAAATTGCCGAGGCGCAACAGGCAACCCAGGAACAGATCATGAAACTCGCCATCGCCTGAACCATGAAACGCACTCTGACCCGCGGCCTCGCCGACTATGGGATGATCTTCGTCCTGCTCGCCCTGTGCGGCTTCTTCAGCATCGTCACCTATTCGGAACAATCGCCGACCGGGGAATCCGGGGCGATGCAACTGGCGCCGTTGATCGTCCGGCAGGTTGGCGGTGCGGGAACCGTGCTCATCGTCGGACGTGATCAGGCCGAAGACATCGCCTTCGCACGGCGATTGGAGCGGGAACTGGCGGCGGCGGGAGTGAAGGTCACCGCCACGGTGTTGGGCGAACCGAGTAAGGCCCGGGAGGCGCTGCAAAAACTCGCCGCAGGCGGGCAGCGCATCGACGCCGTCGCCTGCACGCGGGTCGCCGGCGAGTGGATGGTGTTCTCCGATTTGAAGACGGATTTCCCCGCGCTCGGCACGCCTAAGATTCTGACGCCGCAAAGTTATCGGTGGCCGGATTTCCTCAAGTCCGACAATTTGCTGAACATCGCGAATCAGATCGCCGTGATCGCGATCATGGCCATCGGCATGACCATGGTCATCATCACCGGCGGGATTGATCTTTCGGTGGGAAGCCTGCTGGCGTTCTCTGCGGTGCTCTCGTCGCGTCTCATTCGCGACTTCGCCGGCGGCACCCAGGCGGGACTGGGTGGATTGCTGTTATCCTGCCTCGTCGCGATTCTCTTCTGTGGCCTGGTGGGAGCATTTTCCGGCGGCATGATCACCCGGTTTGCCATTCCGCCCTTCATCGTGACGCTGGCCATGATGCTGGTGGGCAGTGGCAGCGCCTATATGCTCTCCCGGGGGCAGTCCATCTATCAAATCCCGGATTCCTTTGTCTGGCTCGGGCGCGGGGCGGATTTCTTCCATTTGCCCAATGCAGTGGTGCTCATGCTGATCCTCTATGGCATCGCCCACGTCGTGATGTCGCGCATGCGCCTGGGGCGCCATCTCTATGCGGTGGGCGGCAACCGGGAGGCGGCGCGACTTTCCGGGGTTCCGGTCGAGCGGGTCTTGCTGACGGCCTATGTGGTCTCCGGGTTGCTGGCGGGTCTGGGCGGCGTCATCATGGCTTCCCAACTCAAGAGTGGTTCCGCCACCTATGGAAACATGTATGAGCTCTATGTCATCGCCGCCGTCGTGGTGGGCGGTACCAGCCTGAGTGGCGGCGAAGGGAAAATGTTTGGAACATTGATTGGCGCCTTCACCATCGCGGTCATTCAGAACGGGATGAACCTGACCAATGTGGAAAGCTATACCCAGAAAGTCGTGCTGGGACTGGTGATTCTGGGCGCGGTGTTGCTGGATCGCCTGCGCCAACGGCAGTAACGCCAAATCCGTTACGCCTTCAACAACGCGGCGTCGAGAATCTGGATCAGCGATTGAATCGTCGCCGGGGTCTCGTCGCCCATGTTGGAGATGCGGAAGGTGGTGCCCTTGATCTTGCCGTAGCCGCCATCGATCAGGATGCCCTGATCCTTCATCGCCTTCTGGAATTTCGCCACGTCGATCACCCGGCCACCCGATTTGGCGCCGTTGTTCACGCACACCAGGGTCTTGGATTCAAAGCCCGGCTCGGGATACAAGGTGAAGCCCTGTCGCGCCGCCCAGTCCTTCAGCATCTGATTGGTTTGGGCATGCCGCGCGTAACGGGCCGCCAGACCTTCCGCGAAGAACTCGTCCAGCTTCGCGGACAGACCGTAAATGTGCGGAATCGAGGGCGTGCTCGGGGTCATCGATTCGCGGGCGTTCTTCTCGAATTCCACGAAGTCGAAATAGTAGCCGCGATCCTTGACCGTGGCGGCCTTGGCCAGTGCCGCCGTGGAACAAGTAAACACCGCGAGTCCGGGCGGCAGGGCGAAGGCCTTCTGCGTGCCGGCCAGGAGGACGTCCACCCCGAGGGCATCGAACGCCAGCGGCACTGCGGTCATCGAACTCACGGCGTCGACAATGAAGAGCACGTCCGGGTACTTCTTTTTGAGGGCGGCGATTTCCACCAGCGGACTCATCACGCCGGTGCTGGTCTCATTGTGGATCAACGTCAGGGTGTCGAACTGACCGGTGGCCAGTTTGGCGTCGACCTGTTCCGCGCGGATGGGGGAGCCCCAGGGGACCTGCAGCGCCTCGGCTTCCTTGCCGCACCGCTTGGCCACGTCGAACCACTTGTCGGAGAACGCACCCTTCATGCAATTCAGCACCTTCCGCGTGGTCAGGTTGCGCAGCGCCCCTTCCATGACGCCCCAGGCGCTGGAGGTGGACAAATAGACGAGCTGCCGGGTGCCCAGCAGCGTCTGCAACTGCGGTTGGACCTTGGCGTAAAGATCCTTAAAACCCTGTCCCCGATGTCCGATCATCGCGCGGGACATCGCCTGAAACGTCGCGGGACTGACTTCCACCGGTCCCGGAATGTGCAATTTCACATGTGCCATAAAGCGGGTGGGACCGTGCGCCACCTGAGCCGGACCGGCAAGCGGGAGTCGACGGCAACTCATGGGCTCAATCGCCCGCTGGCGAAAGAGTTCTTCGGACGGTCGGAAGGTTCACGCGGAAGGCGCGGAGGTTTGAGCGATCATGGATCCGGGAGCGGGAGAATGCTGGCCGGCATGCGGCGTTCGGGGGCAGTGTTTCTAACGGTATTTGAAAGTGGTGCCGCCGGCGGGACTCGAACCCGCACTCCCTTGCGAGAAGGGGATTTTAAGTCCCCTGTGTCTGCCATTTCACCACGGCGGCAATAGTAACTGCGACGACCTGCCCGTCGACGAAGCGTCCTCCGTTGCGGAGGGGGGCGCGGTTTTTGTCGCACCGGCCTGGTTGAAAACGCACGGAGATCGGATCCTGAGGTTTCGGCCACCGGTTAAAAACCAGCAGAAGTCGCCAAAGGGACGTCCTCAGACCCATGCACGCTCGGGCAAGTCTTTGCCGGGCGCAAGCACCGAGCGCGCGGTTTGTGAAACGGAGGTGGCGCTGGAGGGGGTGCCGGTGGCCGGAAACGATGCGTGCGGATGAAAGGCCGCCGAGTGGCCACAGTCTAACTTTCGACGTTCCCCGAAAAACTCATTTCCCGGACGTGCCCGTAGTCGCCGATTTGAATAAGCCCCGCGGAAAATCGGACACCAATGGGCTCTGACTGTCCTCCTTGCCCCCCTTGGTCGCCGGTTCATCCGAAAACCGAAAGGTCTCCAATTTTCCGGCGACGGACAGGCCCGGATGGAGGCTGGTGAGCAGCGATTCC
>JAYTHD010000415.1:0-12428 GCA_043732975.1 Verrucomicrobiota bacterium | reverse complement strand
GTATCTGTGAACCTATGCGGATGCAGCGAGGACGCAGTTATATCTTCATCGCCTGGATGCTCTCGCTGTTCACCCTCCACGGGGCGACGGGGCGGCAGCCTCTCGCCGGCACGATTCCGGCTGCCGCCCGCTCTCGAATTGCCTCCGGGCGACTTCCGGCGACCAACGTTCTTCGCCTGGCCATCGGACTGCCGCTCCGGAATCCGGCGGAACGGCAGGCGTTGCTGCAGCAACTTTATGATCCCGCCAGCCCCAACTTCCGTCGCTACCTGTCGATGGAGGAATTCACCGGTCGGTTTGGTCCGACACCGTCGGATTACCAGGCGGCCATCGCCTTCGCCCAGGCGAATGGATTGGCAATTACTGGAACCCATCCGAATCGCCTGATTCTCGATGTCGAGGGTTCGGTGCCGGCCATCGAGCAGGCCTTTCAAATCCGGATGAATGTCCATCCGCATCCGACCGAACCCCGCACCTTCTATGCTCCGGACACGGAACCTTCAGTGGCGGCGGGCGTGCGCCTTTTGCAGGTCAGCGGACTCCACAACTACCGGCTGGCCCGGCCGGTGAGTCTGCGCGATAAGACCGCGGAGTCCTCGCCGGCCCCGTCGGCCTCGCCTCGGGCGGTTCCCCGCGCGGGTTCCGGCATGGGGGGCACCTATCAGGGAAAGGATTTCCGTTCCGCCTATGTCCCGGGAACCCCCTGGACCGGAGCGGGGCAGGTGTTGGGATTATTCGAACTGGAAGGGTATTTTCCCACCGACATCACGGCCTATAAAAAGCTGGCCGGAGTGGCGGATGTGCCGCTGGAAAACATCCTGATCAACGGCTTCAACGGAATTCCGGCGGGTCGTCAGCCGGGCAGCAACAATGAGGAGGTGGCGCTGGATATAGAATTGGCGATCGCCATGGCCCCGGGGTTGTCCAAGGTGCTCGTCTATGAAGGATCCCCCCATTCGACCCTGGCGGATATAGATGACCTGCTCAATCGCATGGCGACGGATAACCTGGCGAAGCAGCTCAGTTGCTCCTGGGGATTTGATATTGATGCGCTCATCGATCAGGTGTTTGAACAGTTCGCCGCCCAGGGACAATCCTTCTTCCTGGCCTCCGGGGATGCGGGGGCGTTCGTCGGGCAGGTGGGTCAGCCGGCGGACAACCCGTTTGTGACGGTGGTGGGCGGCACGGTGCTGACAACCGACAGTTCCCACGCGTGGGTTTCCGAAACCACCTGGAGCAGCAGTGGCGGCGGCATCAGCCGGCTGTTTCCGCTGCCCTATTGGCAGTCCGGGCTCGATTTTACGGACAATCGGGGCTCCGCCGAGCACCGGAATGTGCCCGACGTGGCGATGGTGGCGGATGAAGTTGTGGCGATCGTTGATCGCGGAGTGATCAAGGTTTTCTCGGGCACCAGCATTGGTGCACCGCTCTGGGCGGCGTTCACCGCGTTGGCGAATCAGCAGGGGGCCGCGCAAGGGAAGCCCGTGCTGGGGTTCCTGAATCCGGCGCTCTACAGCGTCGGCCGCGGTGTTCAGGCGGCGGGTGGCTTTCACGATATCCACACCGGCAACAATTCAACGGCGGAAAGCCAGGGGCTATTTTCTGCGGTTCCAGGCTATGATCTCTGCACCGGCTGGGGCTCGCCCGCCGGGACGAATCTCATTAATGCCCTGCTGGCTTTTTCTCCAGGCAATCTGGTGGTGGAGTCACCCCTGGGCTTTACATCCGTCGGACCCACGGGCGGTCCTTTCAACATTGCTTCGCAGGACTACACGCTTTCCAATACGGGCAAGACTCCCATTCATTGGCTGGTGGAGAATGTGCCGCCCTGGCTGAATGTGTCCTCCCCGGGTGGGGTCTTGTTGGCCGGGCAACCGCCGACCGTCGTGACCGTCGCCCTGGGTGCGGCCGCCACCAATGTGCTGATCGGCGGGTTCGAGGCGACGCTGGCCTTTCAAAATTGGGAGGAAGGCACTCATGTGGACCGCACCTTCCGACTGCTGGTGGACAATGGCGGATTCGAAACCGGTGATTTCGCCAACTGGAAACCGGACTTTGAGGACGATGTCAATTGGGTCTCCAGCATCGACATCAGTCAGTTCGTTGCGGACGCCGGACTGCCCGGGGTGGCCGACGATGCGTTTGTCCACTCGGGATATTATGGCGTGTTTCTCGGACAGAACACCATGCTGGGCTCGCTGAAGAAGACGTTGCCGACCCTTCCCAGCCAGCGCTACCGGCTTTCCTTCTGGTTCACGAATCCGCTCGCCGGCAATCCCAACGCCTTCCAGGCGTGGTGGGACGGAGCCGCGCTTCTGGACCTGTCCGACATGGCGGCCTTCGAGTGGCGCCTTCAGCAGTTCACATTAACCGCCACCGGTGCGAACACGGATCTTGAATTCCGCTTTCGCAACGACGACAACGCCATCGGCCTGGATGATGTGCGGGTGGAGGTGGTGCCGCCGCTGAGGTTCGATGACGTGCAGCGGAAACAGGGGGCCGTGCAGCTCCGCTGGACGGGACTTCCGGCGCTCGCCTATCAGGTCCAATTCAGCACCGATCTCGGTTTCGCGAACTGGCAAAACCTCGGCGAACCGATTCATTCTGGTGACGGAAATTTCTCTGTGCTGGACGCCAATGGAGGGCAGCAGCGCTTCTATCGACTGTTGGATCTGCCCTGAGAAACAGGGCATCGCGGGCGGGACAAGCTGGGTGCGCATGGGTGCACGGCAAAATTCTTCGAACGGCCAAAAGCTGACCCGTTGACGTGCGCTGTTTCGAATCCCAACGGGGTTTCATCCGCCAGCCCAGGGTTGCCGACTTTAGGCTGCCTTGGGTTACGAACCCCACCCGCGCCTCAACCCTGAAGGGGTTGAATCTCCGGAGCGCGACAACGTCGCCTTCGACGAAAGTCGTGTTTGGGATTGATTCAACCCTTTCAGGGTTGCTGGCTTTGTTCCTTCGCCTCTCCGCGTCTCCGCATGATCTTTCCGCCCATCAAGAGAATGTTGTCGCACACCCGGCGCGCATCTGCGCACCGCTTGCCACTGCTTTCGCGAAGACTACACCTGAGGCCCGATGAAACTGGTCGCGGTCAATGTCGCCCTTCCGCAGGAAATCGAAATCAATGGCAAGCCCGTTCTCACCGGCATCTACAAGCGCCCGGTCACCCATCGTGTGCGCCTCGGGCGGCTCACGATCGACGGCGATGGCCAGGCCGACCTCACCATCCACGGCGGTGAAGACCAGGCCGCCTACGTCTATCCCTACGAGCACTACCCGCACTGGCAGAAGGTGCTCGGCCGCGACCCGCTGCCGCCCGGCACCTTCGGCGAAAACTTCACCACCACCGGCCTGCTCGAGGCGGAAGTGAATGTCGGCGACGTGCTTCAAATCGGCGGCGCCATCGTGCAGGTCACACTCCCGCGGTTGCCGTGTTTCAAGTTCGGTCACAAGATCGGCCGGCCAGCGTTGATCAAGGAATTCCTGCAGAGCGGCTACAGTGGCTTTTACCTCCGCGTGCTCACCGAGGGCGAGGTGGGTGCGGGAGATGAGATCACCGTGCTGCGCCGCGATCCGGTGGGCATCTGCATTCGCGCGGCACTCGGCATGCAGCGGCTCGGCGAAGGCGATATCGCTTCCCTCCGCCGTGCCCTGAGTATCGAGTCGCTGGCTCCCACGCTCCGCGCCGACCTCGCGAGGCGACTCGCGGCGCAGGGTGTTTTGTGACTCGCCGGGCGGCTTGCTGCGGCGCATTTCGATATGATGGGGACAGCAACTCCCGGTCTTCGATCTGTGCGATGAAGAATGGTCCGGCCCTGAGGGTCCACTTCACGGATCCGCCCAATACCCGGCAGCGGCGGCAACTTCGCGTCCTTTCTCCAACAGGCTCTTTGCAGGAATTCGGGTAATGTTAATATGTCGCCATCGCGGGCCCAAGGTCTCGCGCCACCTCGGATTCGCGATAGCCGAAGCCGGCACCGCGAATGGTCTCCAGGCGGATCTGCCCCTGACGTCGACGGTAGAGGCCGGGGTGGATCCGGGCCTCGGCATCGCTGGCGGCCGGATAGAATTGCATGGAATTGGTCTCGATGCCGCGCAGGGTGGGCAGATGGGCGGCCAGCAATGCGTGGGTGACCTGGGCCAGCATGGGGTTGGTGAGATCCTGCACCATGAGTTGCAAGCCGTGGGCTTGCGCCCAGCAGGCGGACAGCAAGGCGCCGGTTTGAGTTTTGCAGGTCTTGAGGGCGACCCCGGTCCAGCCCAACGCACGGCCGTGCCGGATCACGCGCCAGTCGTGGGCGCTTTCATCCAGAAACAACGGCTTGCGGGCGCTGACGGAATGAACCGGAATCGGATGAGCGGACAGTTCATAGGGGAAGGGTTGTTCCACGTAGACAAGCCGGTCGGAGGTGGCCGGTTCGTCGCGTCGCAGACGGTCCAGAATATCACAGACGTAGGCGGGATCGCGCACGGTGCAGTTGAAGTCGGCGGTCAGGGCATCAACACCCAGTGGCGCCGCGAGGCGATCGACCGCGACGAGACGCGCGTAATCCCAGGCAGCATCGGTTCCGCGCAATTTGATTTTGAGACACTGCAGGCCGTCCTGCCGGATCCAATCCTCCAACAAGACCGGATAGCCGTCGCTCGGTTCGTCTCCCTTCAGGTCGGATTGAACCAACGGGTCCAGTCCACCCACAAGGTGCCAGGCGGGTAACGATTCCCGTCGGGGCAGGGTGAGGAATTCGGCGGGATGCCGACCTCGAAACGACACTGCGCTGGCATCGGCGGCCGGCTCCAACAGGTCTCCCAGATCGCGGTTCAGGAAGGACTCGCTGTAGGTCTCATAGGTGGGTCGCCCGTGCAGGCGCCCGAACGCGTCGTGGAGCGCGAGGTCGAAAAGTGAATTGCAGACCAGCGCGGCCAGGCAGGGGAGTTCTCCGTCGGAACCGGCCGCGGTTCCGCGGTTGAATTCGGTGCGGAGGCGCGGCAGAACCTCCTCGTTGAAATCATGGCCGAGCTCGAGGGGATGCCCCCACTCGGAAAACTGCACCCACGCCCGGGCGAGCAGTTGCGTGAATCGGCGCAGGGCGTCGTACCGCGATACATGGGATTGGCCCGAGGGCCAGACCCATTGGACGCTGAGGGGCGTCTCGCCCCAACCCTCGGCGAACCGCCCATCCCGCCCTTCCACCCGGATCCGACATCGCGCACACGTTACCGACGTGAGCGTCTCCGGACCAAATTTGAGCGGCATCCGCGTGGTGACCGGCAGGAACCAGAGTTCCATACCGGTGACCCGCAGATCGGTCGGGAGGGCCATGAGCCGATCAGGCTTCCGGCGGAGGCGTTGCCGCCGTCGGGTCTTCCACCGCTTCCTCCTCGGCCTTGTCCGAGATGACCGGGGCAATCGCCTGCAGGCGGTCCTTCTCGTCGAGGTCGATCAGGCGGACGCCCATGGTGTTGCGTCCGCACTCGCGGATGCCCGCCACGGGGATGCGCACCATCTGTCCCAGGTGCGTGATCAGCATCAATTGATCAGTGTCCCGCACCGTCAGGGCGCCCACGACGTTGCCGGTCTTGTCGCCGGTCTTCATGGTGATGATGCCCTTGCCGCCGCGGGTTTGCAGGCGGTATTCCTCGAAATTGGTGCGCTTGCCAATGCCATTTTCGCCGGCCACGAGCAGCGTCGCCCCTTCCTCGACCAGGGCGCACGCCACCACCGCATCGGATTTCTCCAGCGCGATGCCGTTGACGCCGGCGGCCGAGCGCCCCATGGAGCGGACGTCCTCCTCGCGGAAGCGGATGCTCATGCCCTCGCGGGTGATCAACACAATTTCATCCTTGCCGCTGGTCAGGCGCACTTCAATGAGATCATCGCCCAGTTCCAGTGTGATGGCGATGATGCCGCCTTTGCGAACGTTTTGGAAATCGCTCAGGGCGGTGCGTTTGCTGGTGCCCAGGCGGGTGACAAAGAACAATTCGTGGGTCTGTTGCCAGGTGAGATCCTCCTTGTTCGCGCCGTACTTGGCCACGACCCGGACGAGCGCCTGGATGCTTTCCCCGGCGCGCAGCTCCAGCAGGTTCGCGATGGAACGTCCCTTCGATGCCCGGGGCAGGTCCGGTATCTCATGCACCCGTTCCACGTAGACGCGTCCGAGGTTCGTGAAGAACATCAGGTAATCGTGCGTGCTCGCAGTGAAAAGATGCTTGATGAAATCGCTGTCCTCGGGCTTCTCCGACTCGCGGGTGCTCATGCCGATGACCCCCTTGCCACCGCGCCGCTGAGCCCGGTAGCTCGACACAAACGTGCGCTTGATCAGGCCATTGTGGGTCAGCGTCACGATCACGCCCTCATTGGCGATCAGATCCTCGATGGCGATCTCGCCCTCGTCGGGCACGATGTCCGTACGCCGCGGGTTGCCGTGCTTGTCGCGGATCTCCTTCAGCTCGCGCTTGATGATGGCCAGCACGCGCGATTCCTTGGCCAGAATGTCCAGCAGATCGCGAATGCGCTCCATCAACTCATTGTACTCGGTAACGATCTTGTCGATTTCCAGCGACGTCAGGCGATACAGTTGAAGATCCAGAATGGCGTTGGTCTGCCGTTCGCTGAGGGAATAGCGGCCATTGACCAGGCGGCTTTCATGACGGATGAAAAGGCTCCACCGTTCCACCTGCGCCCGCGTCCACTCGAAGGCCATCAATTTGACCTTGGCTTCCTCCCGGTTTTTCGATCCGCGAATAATGCGGATGAATTCATCCAGATTCCGCAGGGCGATGAGATAGCCCTCCAACAAATCCGCCTTCTCCTCCGCCTGCTTCAGCTCAAAGCGGGTGCGGCGCAGAACGACCTCCCGGCGGTGGTCGACATAGGCGCTGATCAGTTCCTTGAGATTCAGCGTCTTGGGCTTGCCGTGATCAATCGCCAGCGCATTGACACTGAAGCTCGTGGCCAGCTGGGTGTGCTTGTAAAGGTTGTTGATAACCACCTTCGCGATGGCATCCCGCTTGAGTTCGATGACCAGCCGGCAGTTTTCATCCGACTCGTTCCGGATGCCGGAAATATCCGTGATGATCTTGTTATTGACGAGGTCGGCGATCTGCTCCTCCAGATTGGCGCGGTTGACGTTGAAGGGGATCTCGGTGATGACGAGCTGCTCCCGGCCGCCTTTCATCTGTTCCACGCCGACTTTGCCGCGGATCTTCACGCTGCCCCGGCCGGTCGTGAAGTAATTCTTGATGCCCTCGGTGCCGCAGATGATGCCGCCGGTCGGAAAATCCGGTCCCTTGATGTATTTCATCAACTGCGGGATCGTGATGTCCGATTTGTCAATCTGGGCGCAAACGGCGTCGATGACTTCGACGAGATTATGCGGGGCCATGTTGGTGGCCATGCCGACCGCGATGCCGGTGCCGCCATTGACCAGCAAATTGGGAAACGCCGCCGGTAAAACCGTCGGCTCCATGAGCCGCTCGTCGTAGTTGGGGGCAAAATCGACGGTGTCCTTGTCCAAATCGATCATCAAGGCCGCCCCGAGGTGGGTGAGCCGCGCCTCGGTATACCGCATGGCCGCCGGGGGATCGTTCTCGACCGATCCGAAATTGCCTTTGCCATCGATGAGGCGCTCTCGCATCACCCAGGGCTGCCCCATGTGGACGAGCGTTGGATAGATCACCGCTTCGCCATGCGGATGGTAATCACCGGAAGTATTGCCACAGATCTTGGCGCATTTCAGATGCTTGCGGTTGGGGAACAGGGAGAGCTGCTCCATCGCATACAGGATGCGCCGTTGGGAGGGCTTCAGACCGTCGCGGACATCCGGCAGGGCCCGGGAGATGATCACGGACATCGAGTAATCAAGGAACGAGGCCTTGATTTCATCGGCCACATTGATCTTGGCGATGCGTTCGTTGGCGGCGTAGGCGCCGCCCGTCGGTTTCGGGAGATTTTCGTCAGCCATGGTAGGGCGGAAAAGCGGGCAGAAAGTGGGATGCGGACTGGGAGTTGCCGGGGCGGTGAATCAGACGTCGAGATTGCGGACGTTGAGGGCGTTGTCCTCGATGAATTGTCGCCGGGGTTCGACTTCATCCCCCATCAACCGGGTAAACATCGCCTCGGCCTCCACGGCGTCGGTCAGGTCGATGCGCAAGAGCTTCCGCTTGGCGGGCGCCATGGTGGTTTCAAACAGCTCCTTCGCGTCCATTTCACCCAGACCTTTGAAGCGGTAAATCTGAATTCCCTTTTTGCCCACATTCTTCACGCTCGAAAGAATTTCGGGGATGGAGAACAGCGGCAGCACGGTGGCCTTTTCGCCCTCGCCTTCGATCAATTCAAACAACGGCTTGTCCTGGGCGGAGTAGTGATCCACGGCCAGCCCCTTGCGGGCGAGCTGGCTGAGAATCTCGCCGATCACCTTGGATTCCAGGTGGAGATCGGCATGGGTGGCCCGGCGGGACTGGCCGCGCGCCTTCTCGGAACGTTCCCGGGTCTCGTTGTCACCGAACAGGTCCGCGTGGGCCGCCTTGAAAATGTCCAACTCCTCGGTGTTGAGCATATAGTGGACCTGCTCGTCGTTCCCTTCGCGCACTTTGACCAGGTGCTGCGGCAGGGCGCCGTCCCTGGCCCGCTTCTCCACATAGATCGCAAAATCCCCGCCCTGCCGCCGGATATAGGTGGCGTGTTTGTCGAGCGTCTCCAACAGGCCCAGGATCTCCTCCAATTGCTTGGCGGGAACTTCCCGGCCGTCGGCCAGATTGCGGAGCCGGACCTCCTCGCTGCCGTTCTGCAGCAGGATGCGGTTCAATTGTTGGTCGTCATCCACGTAATCCGTGCGCTTCTTGCGGGTGATGGAATAAAGCGGCGGCTGCGCGATATAGACATACCCACCCCGGATGAGCTCGTGCATCTGCCGGTAGAAAAAAGTCAGCAACAGCGTCCGGATGTGCGATCCGTCCACATCGGCGTCCGTCATGATGATGATCTTATGATACCGGAGCCGTTCGAGATTGAACGCCCCTTCGCCGTCGCCGGAGCCGATCCCCGTGCCGATGGCGGTGATCATCGTGCGGATTTCATTATTTTGCAGCACTTTGTCGAGCCGGGCTTTTTCGACATTGATCAGCTTGCCGCGCAGCGGGAGGATCGCCTGGAACTTGCGGTCCCGGCCTTGTTTGGCGGAGCCACCGGCCGAGTCACCCTCGACTATATAGAGTTCGGTGTTGGCGGGGTCGCGATCCGAGCAATCCGCGAGTTTTCCGGGCAGTCCGCCACCGGAGAGCGAGGTCTTCCGCACCGCTTCGCGGGCCTTCCGGGCCGCTTCACGCGCCCGGGCCGCATTCAGGGCTTTTTCGACGACCTTCTTCGCCACCCCGGGATTGTCATCGAAGTAATTCATCAACCCCTCGTACGACGCGGAGCCCACCACACTGTCGACCTCCGGGGAAATCAGCTTCACCTTGGTCTGCGACTCAAATTTTGGGTCGCTGTGCTTGATGGAGATCACCGCCGTCAAACCCTCGCGGACGTCGTCCCCGGTGATCTGGGGATCCTTATCCTTCAGCAGGCTGTTCGCCTTGGCGTATTGGTTGATCGCCCGGGTCAGGGCGGAACGGAAACCCGTCATGTGCGTGCCACCGTCCGGGTTGTGGATGGTATTGGTATAGCAAAGAACCTGGTCGTTATAGCTCTCGTTATACTGCATCACCAATTCCAAATGAACTTCCAGCTCCTTGTCGGCCACCACCGTCTTCGATTGCCGGTTCACGGAAATGGGCTTGGGATGCAGGACGCTCTTGCCTTCGTTCAACTGCTTGACGAACTGCTCGACGCCGTCCTTGTAAAAATACCGCTCCTCCTTGGCCTCGGCGAGACGCTCATCCACGAGGATGATTTCCAGCCCGGAGTTCAGGAAGGCCAGCTCCCGCAGCCGCTGGGTGATGCGATCGAGCTTGAATTCCACGGTGTCCCGAAAAATCTCCGGATCAGGCTTGAAGGAGATCAGGGTGCCGGTCGCCTTGGACTTGCCGATGACGTTGAGCTTCTGAACCACCTTGCCGCGCTCAAACTCCATGTGATAGATTTTGTTGTCGCGGCTGACCTCGACTTCGAACCACTCGGAAACGGCGTTGACGCACTTGGCGCCGACGCCGTGGGTGCCGCCTGAGAATTTGTACCCGCCCTGACCGTATTTACCGCCGGAGTGGCGCGTGGTCAGAACAAGTTCCACCGTGGGGATCTTCTTCTGCGGATGGATGTCCACGGGGATGCCCCGACCGTCGTCCCGGATGGAAATCGAGCCATCGAGGTGAATGGTGACTTCGATCCGGTGACAATGGCCGGCCAGATGCTCGTCGACCGAGTTGTCGAGCACCTCGGAGACGCAATGGTGCAGGGCACGTTCATCGGTGCCGCCGATGTACATGCCGGGCTTCTTACGGACGGCTTCGAGGCCTTCCAAGGTGCTGATTTTCGAGCCGTCGTAGGTCTCGTCGGAACCGGTGTCAGTGTTCGCCATTTTGCCAAGGTGATCGATCGCGGTGTGCAGTCGAAATTCTAGCCCGTAGAGTAGGAAGTTCTGCCGACCGGGCAACTCGATTCTCGGGCAAAACCGCTACCGATTGGGGTCGAATACGCCGGCAAACCGCATATGTGGGGTTTTGGCCAAAGGGAGCCGAAGGACGCTGGGACGGGAGGGACGGAGGGTACGGTCCCCTTTTTTTCTCAATGTGGTTTGCCCGGCGGGGCCGGGTGAAGCGAGGGTTGGCGGGACCCTTCCCGGGACTGCGGACGGGCCGGGATCGGCTGGTGGCCCTTCGGGGTTGGGAACGGAAGAACAATCGGGAGGAGGGCGGGCTGGAAATCGGGCTATGAGTCACGGAAATGAATGTCTTTCGGTCACGGGCCGACACCTGCTGGATCGGCGGGACTTTTTGTCCAGCAGCGCCGGGGCGATGGGCGCCCTTGCGTTGACCCACTTGCTGGGTCGCGACGGGCTGCTGGCGGGAGGGGAGGCGGGGGCGTCGATGGATCCCGCGCGGCCCTTTGCCCCGCGTTCGTCGCATTTCCCGGCCCAGGCGAAAAACGTGGTCATGATCTTCTGTGCCGGGGCCGTCAGTCAGTTGGAGACCTGGGATTACAAGCCGGAATTGATCAAATACGACGGCAAACCCCTGGTCGGCGGACCGGTCGTGACCTTCCAAGGTCCCTCAGGTAATCTGGCCCGGCCCCAGTTTGAATTTCGCCCGCGTGGAAAGACGGGGAAATGGGTCTCCGACCTCGTCCCGCACCTGGCGGAACTGACCGATGACCTGGCGTTTGTTCATTCGTTAACGAGCAAATCCAACACCCACGGCCCCGCGGAGAATTTTCTGTCCACGGGCTTCGTACTGGATGGATTCCCCAGCATCGGTTCCTGGCTCAGCTACGCGTTGGGCAGCGAGAATCAGGATTTGCCCGCCTACGTGGCCATGCCGGATCCCCGGGGCGTCCCGCAGGCGGGATCCAACAACTGGGGGCCCGGTTTCCTGCCGGCGGTTTTTCAGGGCACTCCGTTCAGTTCCCGTGAGCCGGTGCGACACCTGGCGCCGCCGGCCGGCCTCACGCCGGGCAGCGATGCGGCGGCGCGGGCGTTGTTGCAGCGGATGAACGCGCGCCACCGCGAGGAGCACCCGGGCGATGGCAAACTCGCGGCGCGCATCGCCAGCTATGAGTTGGCGGCCCGCATGCAATTGAGCGTCCCGGAATTAAGCGACCTCTCCACCGAGCCGGCCCATATCCTGAAGCTTTACGGTGCGGACGACACCTCCAACGCGAACAAGGCGGCCTTTGCGCGCAATTGCATCCTGGCCCGGCGGTTGGTGGAGCGGGGCGTGCGGTTCGTCCAGTTGTTCAACGGGGCCTATGCGAGCGGTGGCGAACTCAACTGGGACGGCCACGGGAAAATCAAGGAACAGTATGAGCGCCATGCCGCGATCATGGATCAACCGGCCGCCGCCTTGATCCGCGACCTGCGGCAACGGGGTTTGCTGGAGAGCACGTTGGTGGTCTGGTGCACGGAATTTGGCCGGATGCCGATGTTTCAAAAGGGCGCTCAAGGCCGTGATCACAACCCGGACGGCTTCACCTGTTGGTTGACCGGGGCGGGTGTCCGACCGGGCGTGAGCCACGGCATCACCGATGACCTGGGGCGGCAGGCCGTCCACGACATTCATCCGCTCTATGATTTCAATGCCACCCTCCTGCATCTGCTGGGGCTGGATCACGAACGCCTGACCTTCGAGCACAACGGAGTCCAACGCCGGTTGACGAATGTGGAGGGCAAGGTGATTCGGGAAGTGCTCGCCTGACGGGCAGGGGAGGGCGACGTCTTGGATTTACCAGGTTGTTGATGAAGCCCCTGCCTGAGCCGGTTGAGTATAGGTTCGCA
>JAYTHD010000414.1:0-2380 GCA_043732975.1 Verrucomicrobiota bacterium | reverse complement strand
CCGGGGAAGCGCTCGGTGCCCCTAATTGTGGGTATGCGGTTTCATACGGGGGTTGCCCGGTGTTGAGCCACCGAGCTTCGATGCCTGGTAACCGCTGACGTAGTCCGGTTCTCCCGGCCAGACCGGCTTGATTCGATAGAACACGGACGGGCCCGGCCTCCAGAGACCCTGCCACCGCATGTGGGCGGGAAAGGCGGTGTCGACCTGGATCGTGACCCAATTGATCAAGTCCGGGGAGCCTTGCAGACGAAAGCGCTGGCCGGCGGGAAGATTGATGTCACAGCCGAATTGGCCGGACTCGATCCGGGGCCCGGCCAGGAGCGGCCCGGTCGCCTGCAACACTTCGCTGTGAAAACCTCCGGCGGCGATGGCGACGACGTTGGAGGCGGCGGACGGCACGGTGGTTTGGCCGGCGCTGTTGTTGCCCCACGCCACCACGGTGCCGCCGGCGCGCAGGGCGACGGTGTGATAGCTGCCGCAGGCGAGGGCGACGACGTGCCGGAGGCCGGGCGGAACTTCCAGTTGATGGTACCGGTTGTCGCCCCAGGCAACGACGGTTCCGTTGGGTCGCAATCCGACGCTGAAGCCACTGCCGGCACTGATGGCGATCAGGGGACCAACGCCCGGCGGCGGCGCCATGGCGGCGGATTCGGAGGCGTCGCCCCAGCCCACGACCGATCCGTTCGCCCGCAAGGCCAGCGCGTGCCGGGTGCCACCGGCAATGGCCACGACGGGGTTCGTGCCGGGCCGGCGAATTGAGGTCGGCGGATTGAATTCACCGTCGTCATCCGGATCCGAATTGTTTCCCGGCAGCATGCCTCCCCACGCTCGGACGGTTCCGTTTGCCAATAGCGCCAGACTGTATTCCCGGCCCGCAGCGATGGCGATGACCTTCGCCAGGTCGGCGGGGACGCTTAGTTGTTGTTCATTGTTCCAGCCCCACGCCACGACATGTCCGTCGGCGGTCAATGCCAGGCTGTGGTCGGTACCGGCAGCGATGGCGACGACGTTCGATATTCCCGGGGGGACGACGGCCTGCCCGGATTGCGGACTGCCGATGGCATTGACGGTGCCATCGCGTTTCAAGAACAGGGTATGTTTCTCGCCGCAGGCAACTCCCACCGTATTGGCGGTAAGGCGAATGGCGGTGACCAACCGCGAGTCGCTCGCAATGCCGCAGGGTGCCGGAAAACAATTGTTGCTGACGGGCAATGGCCTCGGCGAACTGACGACCTGTCCAAAATCGATGACCACGCCGGCTGGCAATTGGACCGAGTCCCCGGCTCCCCAGCCAGTGATGGTGAAAGTAAAGGCCGTCTGCCAATTGGACTGCCCGGTCAACTGCGCCACATCCAAGGGGGGGCCGTCGCTTTGGGCCAGGCATCCAAGCCATCCGCCAATCGCGGCGGCCGCCCCCCGGAGCCAGGGTTTCCACATGAGGAATCCACCGGTCCGCCAAAGTTCCCCGGCTTTCATTGGGGTGGAACGGCAAAATTATCCCCACGCTCAATGCGGCTGCGCAATTCGGCCGACGCCACCCGTTGGACATGGCCGTCGCCGAAGAGGTAATTCGCGCCGCGTCCGTGACGATCGGGGTCGATATCCGCTTTGACGTGCGGCCAGCCCAGCAACCAGGTCTCGGGATGAACGCGGTCTTCACCGGCCAGATAGCCTGCCAGCGACGCCTCGAAAGTGATGTAGGAAGAGGACGGAGCGGACAACTGATCGAGGCGCGGGCAGCCGGCACTCGTCGCCAGCGGGAGTCCGTCGGGGCCCAGCACGAAATCCAGGCAGGTGTTCAGCAGGTAACTGGAGCTGAGTTCGCTCGGCGTCTGACGTTGACGGCGGGCGGCATCGGCGGGGCAGATTCGCAAAGCGGCCGAATTGGGCAGCTGGTTGGTCAGCGTGATCACCCAGGAATCGACCGGACGACCCACAATCGGGGGCAGGCTGTAGTCCGGCACTGGCAGCCGGCCGGAGGGATCTGCGTCGGAATACATCTGGAGTCCCAGGCCCAGTTGCCGCAATTGGTTGAGGCACTGGATGGAGCGGGCGCGACCCCGCGCGGAGGCGAGCGCCGGCAGAGTGAGACCGGCAAGCACACCGATGATGGACGACACCGTCAGAAGTTCAATCAGACTGAACCCCGGAACGCTCCTGCGTGTGAGTTTGAGCGGACCCATGCCGGCTGCATAATTACTCCCGATTTGCCACCGGAGCAAGCGGGGCACCTGGTGGATTGGTGATGTCCCATCAAGCGGCGAGGGACGCCGACTCGGATTCACCGGCCGGTGGATTTGAGGTTGATGGCAGAAATCCGCGGCTCGGGATTCTCGGCCGTGGCCGGTGCGAGCCAGAGTTCACCGCTGCCAATCATCAC
>JAYTHD010000413.1:0-6271 GCA_043732975.1 Verrucomicrobiota bacterium | reverse complement strand
CCTGAGCCGTCCGCATCGGGTGCGGAACCGGGGAACGACGGATCGGGTGCACCTGGTGATTGATTGCCGGCTGAACGACTGGTTGCGGGCACTGATTGCCCAGGGGACTCCAGAGCCGGGCCTGGAATCCGGTTTCGAGCCGTTCCGGCGACAGGTGCTCGGCCATCCGGCCTGGCAACGGGAATTGATGGACGTGACCGACCCTGAGGCGTTTGCCCTTCGGGCCGTGGCCTTGGGTGAGGCCAATGGATTTTCGTTTGAAACGGGGGAGGTGACCTCGGCGCTCAACGCGGGCCGCAGGGCGTGGATGGAACGTTGGATCGCATGAGCATTCCCGAACTCACCGATTGGGCGCCGATTCACGTCACCCGCCGCACCGATCCGCCCGTGGTCGAATGGTGCCAGGTTGGAAAGCTGCGGTTTCGGGAATCGTTCTTCGAGCAAACGACCCAATTGTTGATGCAGAGGCCGTTCAATCTGGTCTTCCGGCAGCGAACGCCGCTGGACGTTCTGGTGGAGCGCGCGACTTCGCATCCGGGACTCGCGCCCACCGGTCTCATCTTTCACATGTCCCGGTGCGGATCCACGCTGGTTTCCCAGATGCTGGCGAAGCGATCCGACAGCATCGTGCTTTCCGAACCGGCGCCGCTGGACGCCATTCTCCGTTTCGATCAACGGGGAGCGACCGAGGCGCAACGCATCGCCTGGTTGCGGGGTTGGGTCAGTGCCATGGGGCAGCCCCGCAACGGAGAGCGGTATCTTTTTCTGAAGCTGGATGCGTGGCACGCGGTGGACTTGCCGCTGCTTCGGCGGGCGTTTCCGAGCACCCCCTGGGTGTTCCTCTATCGTAATCCGGTGGAAGTCATGGTCTCGGCGTTGAAGTCCCCCAGTTCCTATATGATTCCCGGCGGGGTGGGCCAACTTTTGACCGGTCTCGATTGGCAGGAGGTCACCAAAATGTCCAGTCCGGAGTATTGCGCACGGATCCTGCATGCCATTTGCTCCGCGGCGCTGGAGCATCTGGGCCCGTTGGGAGGCCGGGCGATCGATTACCAGGATCTGCCTGGGGCGGTGATGTCCGTGATCGCACCCCATTTTGGGCTGACTCCCATCGCCGAAGAGGCGGAGAAGATGTACGTGGCGACGGCCTTTCATGCCAAGGCGCCGCAGATGATTTTCGAGAATGACATTGCCCAGAAGCAAAAGGAAGCGTCACCGGTCGTGCGGGAGATTTGCGCGCAGCGACTGTATCCCTTGTATGCGCAACTCCGCACCCGCTCGGCGCTTTCAGAAAAGTGACAGACCCCTGATGGTTACCCGTCCCCGCGTGGGCCAGATCGTCGACTTCCTCCTGGAAATTGGACTGTCCGTCCGGCGGACGCCGCTGGGGGCGGAAGCTTTTTTGCCGGGAATTGCCGTCGAGGACGGCGGATTGGTGATGGACACGGGAAGGGGCCACTCCTCATTCTTCCGGGTCGGTCGCCCTGGCGTTTGCGGCGGTGTCGGAATGTGGCGATGGTCGGGGAATGACATCACGGTTGATCCGAAGGTTGGTGCTGCGGGTGACGATGGCGGTGCTTGCGGCCGGGACCGTTGGCGCCGAAACCAAACTGCTGCGTTTCCCCGCCATCCATGGCGATCAGGTCGTGTTCAGTCACGCGGGCGATTTGTTCACGGTCCCGGCCACGGGTGGCACGGCCCGTCGACTGACCAGCGATGTCGGGCAGGAGATTGGCCCCCGCTTTTCGCCGGACGGCGCGTGGATTGCGTTTACCGGTCAGTATGACGGTAATTCGGAGGTGTATGTCATCCCGGCCCAAGGCGGTGAGCCGCGTCGCTTGACCTATACCGCCACCCTGGATCGCGATGATGTTTCGGATCGAATGGGTCCAAACAATCTGGTGATGACCTGGCGCGACAACGAAACGGTGGTTTACCGTTCGCGACGCACCGAGTGGAATCCCTTCAAAGGCCAGCTCTATCTGGCCAAACTGGGCGGTGGCATTCCGGAACAACTGCCGTTGCCCCGGGGTGGTTGGTGCAGCTTTTCGCCGGATGGGAAGCAACTCGCCTACAATCGAATCTTCCGTGAATTCCGCACCTGGAAACGCTACCGCGGCGGCCAGGCCGATGAAATCTGGCTCTATGATTTTGAAACCCGTGAGACCCGGCGTCTGACCACGGACCCGGCGCAGGATATATTTCCGATGTGGCGCGGTGATCGGATTTACTTTGTCTCCGAGCGCGACGAGCGGCATCAGGCGAATCTCTACGCCATGGACATCAAGACGCAGCAGGTGCACGCCGTCACCCAGTTCACGGAGTTCGCCGTGAAGTTCCCGTCCCTCGGCGACACGGCGATCGTTTTTGAAAACGGCGGTGAACTCTATCGCTTCGACCTGGCCAGCGAGGAACTCAGCAAGGTCCGCGTGGAGATCCAGGAGGATTTCGCCATCGGACATGACGCCTTCCGCGACGTCAGTCACCAGGTGACGGCCGCGGACATCTCCCCGGATGGTCAGCGGGCGGTGTTCGGTGCACGGGGTGACGTCTTCACCGTCCCAGCCAAGAACGGGCCGACGCGCAACGTTACCCAAAGCCCCGGGGTGCATGAGCGAAATCCGACGTGGTCGCCCGATGGCAAGACGCTTGCCTATGTGAGTGATGCCACGGGCGAGGACGAAATCTGGATCCGACCACAGGACGGCGCGGGCACCCCGGCCCAGATCACCCGCAATGCCGACACCTATAAGTATGCGCCCGGTTGGTCGCCGGATTGCAAGCGCATTGCCTGGGGAGACAAGCGCAATCGGCTGCAATACGTCGACGTGGCGACGCAGGCGGTCACGGTGGTCGACACGGCCAGTTGGGAAATTTCGGACTGGACCTGGAGCCCCGACAGTCAGTGGCTGGCCTACGTGCAGCCCGAGGCGCGAAAGTTCCCGGTCATCCAGATCTACAGCCTGGCGTCGAAGGGAAAAACCGCCGCCACCGACGGATGGTTCGGGGTTTCCTCGCCGGAATTCAGCAGTGACGGCAAACTGCTGTTCTTTGTTTCGGAGCGGACTTTCAATCCGACCTACGGACAGACCGAGTGGAACCACGTTTACAATGACATGGCCAATATCTATTTCGTGACTCTGGGTAAGGACACGAAGTCGCCGCTCGCGCCGAAGTCCGACGAGGTCAAAATCAAGCCGGAGGCGGCCGCCAAGGACGCCGCGCCGGGCGAAAAGTCTGAAGCGACGGCGGACGAAAAGAAGACCGATGACAAGAAGGACGCGAAAAAGGAGGAGCCGAAGAAGGTCGAGGTGAAGGTGGACGCGGCGGGGCTATTGAACCGGATTGCGGTTCTCCCACTGCCCGCCGGCGGCTACGGCAGCCTCACGAGTGTCGGGGACAAGTTGTATTATCAACGGAAGGGAAAACTCTACCTCTTTGAAATCGACAAGTTGAAGGAAACAGAAGTGGGCGACTACGTCAGCTACCGCGTCTCCGCCGATCAGAAGAAGGTATTGCTGCAAAGCGGCTCGGACTATGGGATTATCGATTTGCCCACCGGCAAGACGGAATTGGGTGACAAGAAAATGAACCTGGCCGATTTGCGCGTGAAGGTGGATCGCCGGGCGGAATGGAATCAGATATACGCCGAATGCTGGAGGCAGATGCGCGATTTTGTCTTCGATCCCCAACTCCACGGCGTGGACTGGCCCGCCCTGCGTCGCCGTTATGAACCGCTCCTGGAACACGTCCACGATCGCACGGATCTCACCTACCTGATCGGCGAATTGATTGGTGAACTCAACCTTGGCCACGCCTACGTGGGCGGCGGCGATTACCGGAAGGCCGAACGCGTTTCTTTGGGGCTGTTGGGCGCGCGGCTCTCCCGGGATGCCAGTGGATTCTACCGCGTGGACGAGATCCTGCCCGGTCAGAACTGGGAGAAGAAATACCGGAGCCCGCTCACAGAGATCGGCGTCAACGTCAAGGTCGGGGATTTCATTGTCGCCGTCGACGGCAAGCCCGCCGACCAGTTGGCGGATGTCTACAGTGCGCTGGTGGGCCGGGCCGATCGTCAGGTGACCTTGCGGGTGAATGCGGAACCGAAGGCCGCCGGCGCCCGGGATGAAGTCGTGATCCCCACGGGCGACGAGCAGTCGCTCTATTATCTGAAATGGGTGCTCGGTAATATCGAAAAGGTGAATCGCGCCAGCGACGGCAGGATTGGCTATGTCCATGTGCCGGATATGGGAGTGCCGGGGCTGAACGAATTCGCCAAGTACTATTATCCGCAATTGCACAAGGATGCCCTGGTGGTGGATTGCCGCAGCAACGGCGGTGGCAATGTCTCGCCCATGATCATCGAGCGGTTGCGCCGTGAACCCGCCATGTGGACCGTCGCACGGAATGGCGCGGTCAATGTTGATCCGGCCGGTCAGGTTCTCGGGCCCAAGGCGCTGCTCGTCGATCCGTTCAGCGCGAGCGACGGGGACATTGTCGCCTATCGGTTTCGTAAACACCATCTCGGCCCCATCATTGGCATGCGCAGTTGGGGCGGCGTGGTGGGCATCCGCGGAACCCTGCCGCTTTTGGACGGTGGCTTTTTAAACCGTCCTGAGTTCAGCCGGTTTGATCTTGAGGGCAAGGAGTGGATCATGGAGGGCAGTGGCGTCACGCCGGATATCGAGGTCGACAACGATCCGGCCCGCGAATTCGCCGGGATTGATGATCAATTGGACCGGGCCGTGGCCGAGTTGAAGGCGGCGCTGGTGAAGAATCCGGTGGTCATACCCACGCCTCCGCCTTATCCCGATAAATCCAAATAGCGGGACAGCCTCAAGCCCAGAGTCCCAGCGAGCGCAGGGAGACCCAATCGATCGGGCGCATCTCGGTGCGGCGGCCGATGATGACGTGATCGCAGAGTTCGATGTGCATGATGCGGCCGACGCGGATCAGTTCCCGCGTGCTGCGGACATCGGCCTCCGAGGGGACGGGATCTCCGCTCGGATGATTGTGCGCAATGACAATGCTGTGGGCACAGGCGAGGATTGCCGGGCGAAAAACTTCGCGGGCGTGGATGAGCGATTGGTCGAGCAGACCATCGCTGAGGGTGTCCCGGCGGAGCAGGCGTTTGCGGGTATCGAGGAGAAACAGCCAGACCCGCTCATGCCTCAGGGCGAG
Source organism: Verrucomicrobiota bacterium (assembly GCA_043732975.1). Lineage (GTDB taxonomy): Bacteria > Verrucomicrobiota > Verrucomicrobiia > Limisphaerales > UBA9464 > CANIZL01. The sequence goes on along the minus strand of JAYTHD010000413.1, from coordinate 1,090 downwards.
CGCCTCTTCCCGGACCTGTCCGGCCACGCTTTCAGGGGTGTCGAGCAGTGGGGATTCGGCCCGGGATTCCGTGCTCAATCGGCGGCTCAGTTCGAAGACCGCTTTTAAGGTGACCGCCTTGTCGCGGCCCAATCCCTTCACGGTCTGCAGTTCATCGACGGACGCTCTGGCGAGGGCATCGAGCGTGCCAAAGCGGGCAAACAGGGAGTGCCCGACATCCATGGCCGAAGCGCCGCGCAGACCGGTTCGCAGGAGAATGGCGAGAAGTTCCGGGATGCTCAGTGCGTTGGCGCCTTGCAGGTAAAGGCGCTCGCGGGGGCGTTGTCCGGCGGGAAGATCCTGGAGTCGAATATGCTGGCCGCTCATGCCCGTTCTACGGCGTGCGTGTCAATGTGTTACCGCCGGTGCGCTGCGATGATGACCGGGTGGAATCGACGGCAGTTGCGACCATTCTGGCCGGGAATATCGCTCAGGCCGTATGGTAGATAATGATAGATTGTGATTGAATATGAGTGAATGTGATAAGTATCGGGCAAAAGAAGCCCACTTCCCATGGTCGATCGGATCAGCGAAACTCCCTGTCGGGCGATATGAAAAGGGGATCGGCCGGCAATGACCCGGACGCCGGGCGGAAGCTTCCATCACCAGGCGAAGGCGGGCGATTGCACGCCGCGGTCCGGGATGCCTGGCGGGCGTTTCGGAAGGATTACCGGCGCTGTCAGCGGCGGGCTTCCGAAGGGGCGGTCCATCGGTTGCGCGTGGAGACGCGGCGATTGCAGTCCCTGCTCATTCTTCTGGGCGGGTTGCGCGGCGAAAAGCGCGTTCGAAGGGTGGTGCGCCGGCTTCGGAAACTGCTGCGCCACTTTGCCCGACTGCGGGACACCCAGGTGCAATTACTCGCGATCCGGCAACGGTGGCCGGAGTTTCCCGGTGCTGAACGGTTGTGCCAGGGCCTGCAAAAACGTGAAAAGCGGCTCCTCCGGCAGCTCCGGGACCGTTTGGAGGGCGCGGATTTGGCTTGGTTCAGGGAGGCGTTGAAGGAGGTGCAGAGGTCGGCGAGGCCTTGGGGGGGCCGTGGCCAAAACGCCAA
>JAYTHD010000412.1:0-3700 GCA_043732975.1 Verrucomicrobiota bacterium | reverse complement strand
CCCCGCGAACTCGCAGGCGCGGACGCCTGCGGTACCGGCGACCCCGGCGACCCCGGCGGTTGGCCGCGGAAGGGATCGCTACGGCACGATGGCGCGATAAAACCGCTTCGTGGCGTTGGTGGCCGCCGGGTCCGCGTACTCGAAGATGCCGGTCGGCGGCGTGTTGGTGAACAGGGGGAACCAGTTAGTGAGATTGCTGGAAAACTGGATCACCTGCGTCGCCTGCGGATCGCCGATCAGCCGCAGATTCGCCGGGGCATTGCCCAGGCGATGGATCCGGGGCTGGGTGTTTTTGCCGATCAGGATGTTGACGGTGGCGCGGTTGGTCACGCCGTGGCTGTCGGTGGCCGTCACCGAGATGAGGTGGTGGCCCACGGAAAGACTGGCGGCATTTTTCAGCAACACGTTTCCCGATCCCAGCACGCCATCCAGGCTGGAACGCCAGAGGAGACTGCCGTCGGCCAGCACACCATCCTCAAGGTCATCGGTGGCGGCTTGAAAAACGAGCTGCTGGGTCTGGCCAAAAACCGCGCCGGCTCCCGGCGAGACGACGCTGACCACAGGCGGGGAGTTCGGCACCGTGAAGAAAGCAGCGGCGACTCCCACGCCGGTGTTGAACCCGTCGCTGGCCGTCACGCGGAGTAATCCCCGGACCGTGCCCGGGAGCGTTTCTGGCAGCACCGGGAAGTTCGGGTCCGGCCAGTCCTCCGCCAGCGTGTCCCACGTTGCTCCCCCGTCCGCGCTGAATTCCACGAGGTAGGTCAGCACATCGCCGTCCAGATCCGTGCCGCGCCAGGTGAACGTGGGCGTGGCGTTCGCCAGGGTTTCCCCGGCGTTGGGAAACAAGATGGCGACCGCCGGCCGGTTCGCGCTGGCGATCCTGGTCGCGATGACGGTGTTCGTGTGCCGCAGGACCACGCGGTTGATCAAGGGATTGGCCGGGGTGGTGACCAGGAAGTTGGCGACCGTGTCCGCCAGCTCCGGTTCATCCGCCACACCGAGCAGGGGGGCGAACGGCACCGACGCCACCACGGTGCCGGCCTGATCGAGAAACTGCGCCGTGTAGCTGCCGGGGGGCACGGGACTGGCCACGCCCGTCATGGTGGAAAACGGGGCGAAGGCCACCTGGTCCGTGGCCGTGTCGATCGTACCGCGCACCAGCAGGTGATCTTGATTTCCAACGCGTGGACCGCTGCTGGGCGCCACCCGGTTGGTTCCAAATCGAGCGGAGATCAGGGCGATGAGGTTGGTGTAATTGAGTTTGGAAATCCACCGCCAGGAGCCGCAGTAGCTCATCAGTTCAAAATGTTCCGTGGCGTTGACGAGCAGATGGGCGTCGTGGTCGTAGCCATAGAGGAGCTGGTTCCGGTCGCCGGCGATCGGCCCGAAGGTCGACACGAGCCTGCCGCCCGAAGCGCTCGTGGCCGCGAAGTAAGGATAAGCGGGCGCGTTGGTGTCGGCCCGCTCGCGGCACGGCCCCAGGGCATCGACCGTGCCGTCGGCGTGGACGGCGGTCCCGAACAGGGCCTGGTCCACCGTGTGGTGGAGGCCCAGCAAATGCCCCAGCTCGTGCGCGTGCCGGTTCCGGGAACGGGCGAACGGATCGACCGAGAAATAGCCGCTCGCGACCACGCCCGTGCCGAGCGCATTGGCCTGCCCGCCCTCGGTGGTCACGCCGGGGACGGCGCGCAGAGCGCCAAAATACAGGCGGTCACTCTGCGCGTTGGCGCGCCCGAGCAGCAGCTTCTCATTCACCGAACCCAGGCGCGGCGGACCCTGGCCCCGCGCGGTTTTGCGCGTCCCCTTGATGTCCACCTGGGCCACCGGAAAGATCGCGGTCAACTGCGACCGGAGCTCGATGAGGTCGGCCCGGGTCATGTCATAAACCGCGTCGTCGATATTGGTCCACCGGATCCCCACGAGGAAAACTTTGAGGATCGGCGACGGCAGGAACGACACCAGCAGGCTGCAACCGTTCGACTCGCCGCGCGCCCCCGGGGCACTGCACACCACATTCGAATCGGCGATGCCGCCGACACTGGTCACCTCCAAGTGCAGCTTGAGCGCGCCAGTCAACCAGTTGGTCGGGAGTTGAAACCGGAGGCTGTTCGAACCCTCCTCGCCGTAAGCCACCAGATTGGTCTCCGCCACGGCAAAGGCATCAAAGGCAGCCAGCGGCGAATTGGGGAGTTCCACCGCGCTGCCTCCCGCGTACCCGTGCAACTGCCCCCGGACCAGAAGCGCGTTGGTCTCCCGCGATTGGAAGTGCGCGCGCACCAGCGTCGCCTTGCCCGCAATCAACGGGACACTGTTGTTCCAGTCCTGCACGGCCTGGTTGACCTCGAACCCCACCAGCTCGACCCGGCCGGTGACCGGCGTCAACAGCACGGCGCGCTGGGCGGAACCAATGTTCCCCGTGCAGACAATCTGGCCGCGCTCGTTGATCGCCCCGGCGAAAACCAGTTCCCACCCGGAGTTCGTCGGGATCAGGTCGTTCAAGTCGGCCATCACTCCATTTTGATAAACGAACGCATGCGTACGACCGGACGCCGTGCCCGAATGGCCCACGATTTGGCCGCGGTTGTTGATCCCCACCGCCTCGCTTTCCGAAACCGCGCCGCCCAGCACGCCCAGATTCAGCAGCGGGCCGACCGTCTGGACGTACGCCCGAAACCGTCCGCCCGTGCTCGCGTCCTGCGCCCGCCCCACCACCGCGCCAGCGTCGTTGATCCCGTTGGCGAAACTGTCGGCGTTCGTGCTGGCAGTCACCCCGACGAACGTCCCCAAATCCGTCATCGTTCCATTCAACTGTCGAAACGCGCGGAAAACCGACACCTCACCCGGCATCGTGACATAGGCAGCGCCGACGACCACGCCGCTCGCATTGATGGCCTGGGGACTGTTCAACTGATTCGTGCCATACGCGAACCGATGGGTCAGGTAGCTGACCGTGCCCTGGTCGAGGATAAATCCCCGCTCCCCCGCTCCCAGTTCCCCCGCCAGCCCGACCAGTTGGCCGCGGTCATTGATGGCCCCGGCAATCCCGTTGGTCCCGCCCACCACCGGCGACAGATCGTGCAACTGGCCATCATAGAAAAACGGTCGCCCGATCTCGTCCGCCGTGAAGGCTACCCCCACCACCACCCCGCTGCCATTGATGCCGAAGGCGGCGCTGCTGTCCCCGCCCAGCGTTCCCAAATCCACCATCGGGCTGGCGGCATTGGTGACGAGAAACGCGTGACTTTGCCCGCCCGCCGTCGTCGCCACCCCCACCACCATGCCGTTGGAGTTGATGCCCGTGCCGAAGCTCGACGTCCCGCCCAGCGTGCCCAAATCCTTCACCTCATACCGCGTCTGGCCCGGAGCCTTCGGAACTTGAAACAGGACAAGCAGACCCGCCAGCAGCAACCCAAAATGGAATGCGCCCTGGCTTGGTAATAGCCGGAGGAGGTACATGCAGTCCTCCTAACGAATCCAATGCCCCCTGTCCAACGGCAATTCCCGAAAACCCCGGGGCGACCGCGAAATCGCCTGCCCACGCCGCCGGTGGCGCGGAATCCAACCGGGTCGAAAGGCCGCGCTGCGTGGTCCCGGATAATGTTCCCCTGCCGTCCGTCCACCTCCGCGAACTCTGCCGTCCGCACCAAAAGTTCCGCCCTCAATAAACCTCCACCTCGCTCAGACCTTCCGGCCGGCCGCT
>JAYTHD010000411.1:0-5212 GCA_043732975.1 Verrucomicrobiota bacterium | reverse complement strand
TCACTTCGATACCTCCACGTTTAATAGGTAGCCATGGGTCTTGGCCGCCTTCTCATTCGCGTAGGTAACCGCGACAAACACGGGCCCCGCTGCCGCCAGGACGTTGGTCAGGGCCGGATCCCGGCCGTAGGCGTCATCGTTGCTGGCCAGAATTGTTCCCTTGGAATCATACAGGGTCAGGATCGCGTCGAGCGTGGAATTCAGACGACTGGCGATCACCTCTGCCCGCAAGGTCTCTCCCGCGGCGCCGTCCCATTGAAAGACCGCCACATCTCCCGGCTCGCTCAAGGCGCCCCGAATCCGTTGTCCGGGCAACAGTTTGGGCGCTTCACGAAAACTGCTGTTGGGCTTCTTGGCCTCGCCCAGTGCGGACGCCCTAAAGGCCAGGGTTGCCAACGATCGGCCCGTACCCGCCGGGCTGGAAACCAACCAGGCGAGATTGGTTCGACCGGCTGCCTCCAACGGGACGACTACTTCAAGTTCCAGCAGTTGGTCCCCGGCTCGCTCGACCGTTTGCCCGTCTGGCACTTTAGAATCTTCCCGCTTCTTGATGAGAACAGTCACGGGTTCCGAGAGCCCCGCCAGGACCACGTTGGTCGCGTCCTTGAGTCGCTGTCCGCGAAGCGTCAGAAGGTTCGTGTTGCCCGCGAACAGGCCCAGCGGGATCGTGACCACTGGGTTGGGCGGCTCTGGCGGCTTGGGATCCTTCTTGTCCTCCGCAAAGGTAATGCCGGAGAAAACGCCTAATGCGAGAAAACCGCTCAGGACGGTTCTCCAGCCCAGCCGAACAGGTAATGGCATCACGGGGAAAACGTGGCGGAAACTTTAGTCCAGTGAATCCCGCCCGACCCGGTTGCCACGAGCCACGGAGTGACCGTAGCGAAGAGTTCGTCAACCATAGAGCTCGGAAATGACACTTCCTTGATCGAGAATTTCCACCGGACGTCCCTCCGGGGTTCGCAGAATCTTTCGTGGATCAATGCCCAACGCCTCGTAAACCGTATAGCAGACATCCGCGGGACGAACCGGGCGTTCCGTTACAAACGCGCCGTCCTTGTCGGTGGCGCCGATGATTTTTCCGGCCTGCACGCCCGCTCCGGCAAACAGCATCGAGCCGGCCCGGCCCCAATGATCCCGGCCCGCGTCTTTGTTGACTTTCGGGGTCCGACCGAACTCCCCCATCACGAGCAAAAGGGTATCCTCGAACAGTCGCCGGTCGTGGAGGTCCTGGATCAGCGCGCTTAGTCCGGCATCGAACTCGGGCAGTTTCTTGTCGAGACTCTCAAAGATCTTCGCATGATGATCCCACCCGCCGTAGTTGACCGTGACGAATTTCACCCCGCCCTCCATGAGGCGTCGCGCGAGCAGACAACTTTGGCCGAATTCACTTCGACCATAGCGGTCCCGAAGCGGGGCGGGCTCGCGATCCATGGCGAAGGCATTTTGCGCCTCGGGGGACAGGACCATCTCCGCAGCTTTCTGGGCGAACTCGTCGTAAGTCGCGAGTTGGTCATTCCCCTGAATGTGGGCCGACAACGTATCGACGGCTCCCAGCAAGGTGCGGCGGCGCTCCAGCGTCTGCGCTGGCATCGGCGTGGCACAACTGAGATCCCGCACCTTGAATTCCTTGTCGTTTGGATTCCCGGCCTTGAACGATTCATACCGTCCACCGAGCCAGGCCGACTTCCCCAGTTCCCAGGTAAACGAAGGATTCTTTGGCACGGCCACGTAGGGCGGGACTTTGCCGGTGAAACCGGTTTCATGGGCCACGACGGCCCCCATCGCCGGATGATCCCCAAAGGGCGAACCAAACCGTCCACTCAGGACCCAGTTGGTCGCGGTCTCGTGGTGATCGTTTTCGTGCGTGCCCGAACGCACTAGGCACACCTTGTCCATGCACTGCGCCAGTTTCGGAAGGAGTTCTCCGATCCGTAGGCCCGGGACGTTGGTCGGGATGATCGTATATTTGCCGCGGATCTCGCTAATCGCCTCCGGCTTGGGATCGAAGGTATCGTGATGCGACAGCCCGCCGCCGAGGTAGATCATCAAAACGCGCTTGGCGCGGGCGGTTTTGCCCGACGCCGCTCCCGCTTCCGTTCCGGTCGGGTTGGCGGCGAAGAGTTTCGCGGCCGCCAGACTCCCGGCGAGCGAGAGCCCGAGCGGGCCCAAGGAGCCCACTCGCAGAAAATCGCGGCGCGAAACACCGTCGCACCGCTGACGGAACCGCTGGCTGAGGGAGATGTCAATCATGGCAGGATCAGATGGCGTTCAGGGTAACCGGGGTCGAATGGGTGCAGGAAATTCTCTCTCCACGTTCAATGATTGAAAGCAAATTCTTTGGTATTCAACAAGGCCCAGAAGAGATCGACCAAGGCTTCGCTGGATGGGGTCGGACCGAGGATAGCGTTTACCTGGGCCTGTTCCTGACTCGTGGGACGCCTTGCCACGGTCGCGAGGTAGGCTCGCTCCACCCGGCGGGCGGTATCGGATTCCGTCCGGAGCAGCTCCTGCAATCGACCGCGGTCATCCCGCAGTTTCCGGGCCGTCTCCTCCCCGTTCTGGAGGTGGAGGAGTTGGGGAAGCGTCACGTCCCCGCTGCGTTCGCAGGCGCAGGCGGTCACCCGCTCGCTACGGCCGAAAAGGCTGAGGAAATAGCTTCCCACATTCGGTTCGGGCAACTGGATCGCCCGCAGCCCCACCGGATGCCCTTCGAAGCGATCCGGGACACCCGTGGCCGCGGCCAGCGCATCCTGCATGACTTCGGCCGGCAGACGGCGCGCATAATAGTGACTGAAGAATCGTCGATCGCTCGAATTGGCGGGCACCGTTCGTGAACTGAGTTGATACGTCCGGGAGTTGAGGATGAGTCGCATGACCTGCCGCAGATCAAATCCGCTCCGGACAAACTCACGAGACAACAGATCCCAAAGCTCGGGATTGGACGGCGGATTGCTGGCCCGCAGATCGTCCACTGGCTCCACCAGTCCGACACTGAAGTAGTGCTTCCACAACCGGTTGATCATCGCTCCGGAGAAGGCGGCGTTGGTGGGCGAAGTTACCCAGTCGGCCAGGATCTCCCGGGCGTCCCGACGGGAGTCAAAGGCCATGGCCTGGCGATCCAAGGGACGGGCGACCAAGTCCCGCTTGGTTCGCGGCTGCCAGGCGACCGGCTCGCGTTCGTGGGCTTCCGCCAGCTCGCGCTTCCGTTCCGCAAACTCCCGTTGACGGTCGCCCAATTCCTTCCGCCGCTCGGCCATTTCCTTTGGATCCTCCGAGCCCAATTGCAACCGCCGGGTCTGCGCTTCGGACAACTTCTTTTCCGACTCTTGCAGGCGCTTTTGGCGTTCACGCTCGTCGCGGCTCTGGAGTGAGAGCGTGGTGAACCCCGTTGCCGGTTCCACGCGTTCCAGGGACGTCTTTCCAAAAAAAGCGGCGAAGTGATAAAAATCGTCTTGGGTGTACCGTTCCAGCGGATGGTTGTGGCACCGGGCGCAGCCGATCCGGGTCCCCAGGAACCCCTGGGCCACCGCGTCGGTCACCTCGGATTCCACCGGCGGTTTTTCCCCGTACAAGGTGACAAAATACCCCACTGCCGGCTCGTTCGCGGTGTCTCCGCGAGCCGTCAAAATTGCCCGCACCAGCTCGTTCCAGGGCCGATGGGTTGCCACTTGCTCCCGCAGCCACCGATGGAACGAGCGGACGCCCTTCGTGCCCCGCACATCGTGGTCGCGCTCCTTTCGATTCTGCAGCAGGTCGGCGAGTTGCAGGGTCCAGTAGTCGGTAAACTCCGGCCGCTCAAACAGCGATTCCACCACCCGGCTCCGCTTGTCCGGCGCCCGATCTTCCTGAAAAGCAATCACCTCCTCGGGCGTCGGCAGGGTGCCGAGGGTGTCCAGCATCACCCGGCGCAGAAACGTGGCGTCATCGCACCGGGCCGAAGGGGGAATCTGCAGCGCCGCCAGCCGCTTGAAGACCGCTTCATCAACCGAATTCTGGGTCCGCGCATAGCGCCACTCTTCCACCCGATTGGTCGTGGGAATGGTGAAGCGCAACACGGCAACTCGGCCCAGAAAGTGGGCGCGAATGCTCGTGCTCCCGGGCCGAACCGCCCGAGCCAGCCCTTCAGGAGTGACCGTGAGGGTGGTGTCGTCATTGGAGAAGAACTGCGTCAACCAAGTCACCTCCTTGGTGCTGCCGTCCGGCCAGGTCGCCCGCGCGGTGAGTTGCCGGGTGTCGCCCGGCGCGGCCACCTGATCCCCGGGCAGCAGTTCCAAGGCGCTCGGATCCGCTTCCTCGACCTCGGAGCGAGGGCCGGGTGAACGGGCGGCGATCCAAGCCACTAGCAGCCGGTGGTATGGATCCCCGACCTTGATACGAACACCCCCTTCATGCGGCACCGCACCGGTCGTCTTCGCGATCAAAAGCGAATTTTCCGGATCCGCCGGATTGACGCGTCGACCGAGGACGTCGCGGGTCAGCCAAGCGTGGTCGAGTTCGGGGGCGTAACCCCGCAGCGAAAGCTTGAACCCATTCTGTCCCGCCAATTTCCCATGACAGGCGCCCTGATTGCAGCCCAGCCGGGTGAGGATGGGTTCCACTTCTTGGCGGAAGGATGGAATCGCCGCCTCGGCAGCCGACCCCACCAGTTCAGCTCCGACCCCCGGAGACAGGGGCGCCAAACAGAGGCCCGCCCATCCGGCAATAAACCGGTTGACCAGCACACGACTGCGGCGGGATGAGATCACGGTAAAAACGTTAGCACAGCAGACCGTTGGAGGGGTGGGAAATTCAAGAAGTTTTTGCGGTCTGATACCTACCATTGCAACGAACCTGCAACGAACCTGTCACTTTTCTCACTTTTCGGTGATGCAGTGAACCTGTCACTTTTCCTTTTCGGCTGGACCGATATTTTTCGTGCCTGCCTACGGCTGATGCAGTGAACCTGTCACTTTTCCTTTTCGGCTGGACCGATATTTTTCGTGCCTGCCTACGGCGGCCGTCGGGCCCCTCCAATCCGGATACCCGCGTTCCTCGCCGCGGGATCTCTTCCGGCCGTCCGGGGACTCGCACGAGTTGTTGAAATCCGATTCGGCTCCATAGTGCCTTATGAAGTTGCATCGTTGGCTCGCTTGGACTCTTCCGCTGTTCCTGCTGCTGGCAGGTGGATTTCTTGTCAGTTGCCGCACCGTGCCCGCCGTGGACGACTCGGCCA
>JAYTHD010000410.1:0-10676 GCA_043732975.1 Verrucomicrobiota bacterium | reverse complement strand
TCATGAATCAGCGCCTGCGCCAGACAGGTGCGGTGCTTGTACCCTTTGGAGAGGGTGTCGACCGATTGGTGCAGGACGCTTTCCAGAAAACAAAGGCCGGCCACCCGTTCGATGGCCTCGTCTCTCGCCTTGCCGGAAAGGCCGCGCAATTCCGCACAGAACCCCAGAAAACCGCGCACGGTCATATCGGAGTAACTGGGGGCGCTCTCCGGCAGGTAACCCACGAGTTTCTTGGCCCGAATGGGATCCTCCGTCACGTCCTGTCCCCCGATGCTCACCTTGCCGGCGGTGGGCGGCATGTAGCCGGTCAGCATCCGCATGGTGGTCGATTTGCCCGCACCATTCGGTCCGAGAAAACCGAGCACCTCGCCTTTTTGCACCGTGAAGGAAACTCCGTTCACGGCGCGCTTCGCACCAAATTCTTTGACCAAATTCTCTACAGTTATCATGTCGAATTCCGATCCATCCGGACAAACCATGCTCTGATCCAGGCTCTTTTCCGATTCCAAGGAGCGGACCATCGCCCAAACCATTGAAATGTCGCCCGTAAAAGTCCGATCAGTAGACCATTATTTCAGGAAACGTTCAAAAAAATTAAACTTCGTTGATCGGACCTGTCTCGTCGATTGCTTTCGGTCGCGCCGTCCCGGCGCCCGAGGTGACGCATTGCCGACGCGACTTACGCCACCATTTCCGCCACGGCAGCGCCAAAAGTGAACCCGGCTCCAAAGGCACAGAGCCCGGCCTTGCCCGAAACCTTCCGCTCCCGCAACAGGTCCGCCAAGACCAGGGGAATTGTGCTGCTGCTGCTGTTTCCCGCGTTCGTCACCCGGTTCAAAACCCGCTCGGGCCGATCCTTGAGCCGATGCCGGGCCGCTTCGATGATCCGTCCGTTCGCCTGATGCGGGATGACCAGATCGAGATCCTCCACCCCCAACTGGCTCTCCGCACACGCCTGCTCCAGCAAGGCCAGCATCTGGCGGACCGCCAGCGGGAAAACCTTGACCCCATCCATGTGTACCGGGGAACAACCGGGCACATCCCCTGCCCCGCGGGGACAATGCAGGCGCCCATGGCTCAGGACGGATCCATCTTCTCCCCGGGCACTGAGCACGGGGCGGTGGAGTCGCATCCGCACCGGGACCGGCAGACGAACCGCCGACCCATGGACTAGGGTGGCCGTGGCGGCATCCGCAAAGACAATGGCGGTATCGAAATCCGCCGGATCCACAAACCGGCTCATCGCCTCGGCGGTCACCACGAGGACCGTCGCTTCCGGCCGCGACTGGCAAAGGTCAAACGCCTGTTGCAGCGCGTAGAGGTAGCCCGTGCAGGCCGCCAGGATGTCATACGCCTGTAGGTCCTTCACGCTGCCATCCGCCGAGAGCGCGTGATGCAATCGACAGGCCAGACTCGGGCTGAGATTCAGGGGCGAACTGGTGCTGACGATCAGCGCCGAAAGGTCGGCCAGGCGCAATCCGCCGGCGACGAGCGTCTGCCGGGCGGCCGCCAAAGCCAGCGACAACACCGTCTCGCCCGGCGCCAAATGCGGGCGTGACTGGATGCCCGTTCGTTGAATGATGTCGGCCTCGGTGCGGCCCGGAAAACGGGCCGCCATCTCCGCGGAACTCACCCGGAGGCCGCCCGAGGCCGCCATAATGCCCGAAATGGCCACGGTATCGGACCTGTCCGTACGTTCCGACCGGGTGGCCCGCGACGTGACCACTCGCCGCCGCAAGATCGGGCAGGCCTCCACGGGCAAGCGCTTCGGGAGCACCGGGGCCGCCCCCGTCCGCAGGATCCGCGCGATGGGCGTCCCGACTTTCACGGTTTCACCCGTCGCCAGCAGATGGGAGATCCGCCCCGCCTCGGGAGCCCGCAATTCAAAGGTCGCCTTATCCGCCTCGCATTCGGCCAGCAAATCCCCAGTCGTGATTTGCGTCCCTTCCCCGACTTTCCATTCCAGCACGGTCACGTTCTGATCGGCGGGACTGGACCCAACGGCTTCCAATACGAACACGGCCGAATCCTTCGCCTGGTTCTCCGTCCACGCGATCTCCAGCTCGCAAAGCCCCGCCGCCGCGTCCAGAATGCGCCGCAGACTCGGGAGCACTTCCATTTGGTTGACGAAATTGCAGGGCACATAGGTGTCGGGCCGCGTCACCCGCCGGGCACGCACCGGGGTCGTGGAACGTTCCACCACGGTGGCCAGAACTTCGGCGCCAAAACCACAGGTGAGATTGTCCTCATGGGCCACCAGCAGACGCCCGGTCCGGCTGGCGCTCAAAACAACAGCGTCGGCATCCCAGGGCGACAACGTCCGAAGATCGAGCAATTCCACGCTCACGCCCGTCGCCTCCAGAAACCGCACCGCGCGCAGGCACAAGGGCACGGTGCCCCCCCACGAAACCATCGTCAGATCGCTCCCTGGACAGACCTGCCGCGCTTTACCGGGCTCGACGAACGCCTGGATGGCTGAGCCGTTCATGGCGGCCGCGCTGTCGTTCAGCAGTAATTTCGGGTAGAGAAACAGGGTCGGTCGGCCGCCGGCAAAAGCCGCGTTCAACAGGCCGGCGGCGTCTTCGGCCGAGCTGGGCATGAATACATCCAATCCCGGCACATGGGCGTAGGTGCTTTCAAAAGTCTGGGCATGAAACGGTCCCAATCCTGGCCGATAACCCCCACACGGCGCGAGCACGATCACCGGGGCCGACCACGCCCCCGCACTGCGCCACCAGAGCGATCCCAATTCCGACGCCAATTGGTTATACGCCAGCGGCAGGAAATCGGCGAACTGGATGAAAGCCACCGGCCGCCCGCCCGCCAACGCCCGGCCGATGCTGGTGCCCACAATCGTGGACTCCGACAAGGCCGAATTGCGCACCTGCAGCGGAAACTTGTGAGCCAATCCGCGCGTCAAACCGAAGACATCCCCCTTGGGATCTTCGATGTCCTGCCCAAACAGCGTCACCCGACGGTCGCTCCCCAGTTGGGCCCGGAGCACGGCGTGCATGGATTCCAGCAGGGTAGCCGGCTCCGCGGCCACTCCATTCGATCCATTCGATCCACTCGACCCGATTACCACCCGCGGAAATCGTTCGCGCCAAGGAGCGCGGGCATCCAGGTTCACCGCCGGATTGGGAGCCGCCACGGCCTCGCACGCCGCCTCGCGCACTTCCGCCTCAACCCCGACTTCGATCGCCGCCAAAGCCGCTGGATCGTCACCGTGGTCCAGCAGGTATCCACGAATCCGCTGGAGTGGATCGCCCCCTTCGCGGGCGAGGCTCCGCTCGGATTCCGTCCGGTACACCCGCTCATCATCGGCGTTGGTGTGGTGGGTCAGTCGTTCGACTTCCAGCAAGACAATGGCCGGGCCGTCGCCCGAGCGCACACCCGCCGCCACCTCTCGAAAGGCAACGTCACAGTTCACGGGATCCCGGCCGTTCAATCGCTGGAGGGGTACACCGTAAAACTCGGTCGTCGGTCCGGAAGGTAAATCATAGAACGTCTGGCCCCGGGTGCGGGTGGAAATGGCCAAGCCGTTGTCGGCGACCAGGAAAAGCACGGGGAGTTTGGCGCGGACCGCTTCGGCGATGGCTTCCAGGACCTCCCCCTGCTGGGTCGTCCCATCCCCGAGAGAACAGACCACCAGCGGCGGGATCGTCAGCGGCGGGGCCTTCGGGTCCGGGCGGATTTGGTGTGCCACACCCACGGCTTGCAATGCGTTATTGGCCACGGGACCCACCAAGCTCAATACCTTCAATTCGGGCGCGCTGAGGTGGGCACTCATCTGGCGCCCGGCCGAATGGGAGGCCGCCGTACACAAGAGGCTGTGAAAGAATTGAGCCGGTGGAATTCCCCGCGCCAGCATCAACGCCTTGTCCCGGTAGTGAAGATGCAACCAATCGTCAGGCGTGAGATGGGCCGCCAGCGCCGCCGTCGATTCGTGACCCGCCCCGCCCACATGGAAAAAGCCCTCACCCCGGTTTACCAATTCCATCTCGACACGATCCACCCACCGGGCCAGCAACATGACCCGATAGAGCGTCCGCACCCGTTCCAGATCCGGGACAGGAAGATCCGTCCGGGCACTCACCGCGTCCCGGTGGAAACCCCAGCGTGATGTCACGGCCGTCAACATGGTAGGCCATGCCGAGGCAGGAAAGCCCGGTTTTTACCCCCAACCCGCCGCCGTCCCCGCAAATAAGGCCACGGCAAGGCCATTTTCCTGGTGCACAACGCCGACCCATCGAAGAGGTTGCCGCCATGCCGCTGCTGGTCGCCCGTGGGCTTACCAAAACTTACCGGACGACGTCGTCCCCCGCTCTGTCCGTGCTGATCGATGTCAGCTTTTCGGTCAGCGCCGGAGAGACCTGTGCGATCGTCGGCCCCAGCGGCAGCGGGAAGACGACCCTGCTCGGACTCTGCGCCGGCCTGGACACGCCCAGCTCGGGGACGGTGGAATTGGCCGGCCAGGATCTGGGGCGGCTCGATGAAGATGGCCGGGCCCAGATGCGGAACGAGCACGTGGGCTTCATTTTCCAGAACTTTCAACTGCTGCCCACGCTGACGGCCCTCGAAAACGTCCTCGTTCCTGCGGAATTGCGCGGCGGCGGGAATCACCTTGCGGAGGCCCGCGAGCGATTGGCCCAGGTCGGGTTGGCCGCGCGAGCCGATCATTATCCCGCCCAACTCTCCGGCGGGGAACAACAACGGGTCGCACTGGCCCGGGCTTTCATCAACCGGCCCAAGCTTCTCTTTGCCGATGAACCGACCGGCAACCTTGACGGCGGCACCGCGTCCATGGTCGCCAACAAGCTGTTCGAACTGAATCAGACGGCCGGCACGGCACTGGTTTTGGTGACTCACGACCTCGAACTGGCCTCGCGTTGCGGCCAAATCCTTCGATTGCGGGGCGGGCGGGCGGTTTAAGAGCCTCGAACGAAATCCGTCACTTGCGGCGTGACAGGTCACCGCCGGCTGGCTAGCAATGGGGAAACCAGTTCCATGGTATGACGACACGGCGAAATGTCCCGTTTTCTGGCGCCGCTATCCAGCGACTTCCCGGCTTCACCTTGATTGAGCTTTTGGTGGTGATCGCCATCATTGCCATTCTCGCCGGCATGTTGCTCCCCGCGCTGAGCAAGGCACGGGAACAGGGGTATCGCACGGCGTGTCTCAACAACCTCAAACAGATCCTGCTGTCGACCCACATGTACGTCACGGACAACAGCGATTTCATGCCCTACTCCTCTTGGAGCTCGGGAACGTTCAATGTGCCAAACTGGTGTTACACCCGGGTCGCGACCAACAAGCCCGACCACACCGTCGACCGCGGACAACTCTGGCAATATCATACCAGCAGAAAATTGTATTTCTGCCCGCTGGACCGCACCAACACCCCGCTCTACCGGGCCCGGGAAATGGGCGTCACCAGCTACGTGATGAATGGGGCCGTCACCAAATACTCGACCGGACCCCGGGGTGATTGGACCACTTACAAGCTCTCGCAATTTCAACCCACATCGATGGTTTATTGGGAGGCGGACGAGAAGCAGCCGTCCAATTTCGACAACGTCGCCAGCCGACCGGACGAAGGCGTGACGCTCCGACATAATACCGGAACCGTCATGGGCAATTTCGGAGGCCACACGGAATATATGAAATTCCGACAATATTATCAGGAAGCTGGAATTGGCGGATTCAAGGGCAACCGCCCGGGCCGCTTCTGGTGCGTCCCCGATTCGCCAACGGGAGAATGACGAGCCCCTTCCGATCATCCCCATCGTCGGGTCCTGCGACCTCCACTTTTATGCATCGGTTCACTCCCCTCGCGTTGGCCGCTCTCACACTGGTCAGTCTTGGCTGCCGGCCCTCCGCCGACGCCGGCTTCCTGCCCACTGGAGATCCGAAAGTGGCGGCCACCCAATTGGAATCCGCGTTTGCCCAGGCGAGCCCGGAGGATCGAAAAACGGCCTTCATGGCCGCGGAAGCCCTGAGGACAAAAAGCTATGAAAAGGCGGTGGTTGGGCTGCAAGCATTGAAGGCCGGACCCGCGGTCTCCTTCGATCAAGGCCTCGCCGTCCACAACAGCGTGATCGCCCTGGAAACGGAGCTGGCCGTTGCGGCCCAAAGCGGTGATTCCCGCGCCCGGGAGGCCTTCCGTCTGCTCAAGGCGATGAAGGCAAAATAGGCTCGACCGGCTCATGAGCTTCCAACTGAAGTCCGCTGGTTTCGGACCGCTGCTTTCTGCCCTGTTCGCCTTCATTACGGTCGGACAAACACCGGAACTGTCCCCCGCGATCGAACCCGCCGCCATTCTCGCTCCGTATTTCCATCCGCCGCCGGAGTATGCGGAAAAGAGCGCCCGCTACCGTTCGCCGCTCCTCTTTGACGACGGGACGCCGGTCGCTTCGGCCGCCGAATGGCCCAGACGCCGGGCTCAAATACATAACTATTGGATGGAGACGCTTGGCCCCTGGCCACCCCTGATCACCAATCAGCCAATACAGATCCTGTCCGAGACGCTCCGGGGCACGGTATCCCAGAAACGCGTGCGTTTGGCTACGGCACCCGGGCAATGGGGTGAGGGTTGGCTTTTGATCCCCCCAGGCAAGGGCCCCTTCCCGGCGGTTATCGTTTGTTATTACGAGCCGGAAACCAGTGTCGGCCTGAATCCAAAACAGACCCGGCGCGACTTCGGCTGGCAGTTGGCCCAACGCGGCTTTATCACGCTGAGCCTCGGCACTCCGGGCGGCAACGCGTGGAAACCCGACACGGCCGGAGCGACCTGCCAGCCCTTGTCTTTCCATGCTTATGTGGCGGCGAATGGTTGGCTGGCACTGGCCCAGTTGCCGGAGGTCGATCACTCCCGCATCGCCATCACGGGGCACAGCTACGGTGGCAAATGGGCGCTCTTCGCCGCAGCACTCTGGGATCGATTTGCCGCCGTCGCCGTCAGTGATCCGGGCGTCGTTTTTGACGAAGCCCGCTCCAACGTCAATTACTGGGAGCCCTGGTATCTGGGCCAGGATTCAGCCCATCCCCGGCCCAAGCCGGGCCCGCCCACGAATGACAATCCGCGGACCGGTGCCTACCGAAAAATTGTGGAGCACGGTCGAGATCTGACCGACCTCCACGCGCTGATTGCCCCTCGCCCGTTTTTGGTCTCCGGAGGTGCGGAGGATCCACCGGAACGTTGGACCGCCCTGAATCACGCCGTGGCAGCTAATCAACTCCTGGGATTCACCAACCGCATCGCCCTCACCCGGCGTCCCGACCACACTCCCACGGAGCAATCCAACTCCGAACTGCAGGCTTTCTTCATCCACTTCCTCCAGCGCCCACTTCCTGCCGTCCAACCGCGGTGAATCGCTGCTTCACCGCGATCCGGCAGCCCCAATCCACCGGGGGTGATCGGCACCACTCGCATCCAGGCCCTGGGCCAGCAGATGAGCCCCCGATCCGTCCCGGCGCATGAGCCAGATGGACGGAGCCCCACCCGTCTCGGTTCGGCAGAAAAGGATGTCCCGACCATCGGGCGATTCGCTGACTCGAAAATCCCACCGTCCCGCCATTGCCGGAGTCAACTCCTGGGTCTGACCATCGCGGGGATTCAACGCACAAACCTGCACACCACCCATGGCGAGCTCCGGCCGGTAATCCCGGTTGAAATGGTCCGTATCCGGTCGATTGGTCTGGAATTCCCACGGCACCTTGGAGTTTGGCATTCGTCGGGGAAACAGGATGGTCCCATCGTGACTCCACGACACGACATTCGATCCGCCGCCGTGATGGGTCGCATCGCCATAGGTCGCCCCGAACCACATTAGCTGACCTTCGGTCACGACTCGCATTTCCGTTCCATCCGGCCGGCTCACACAAATGTCGGCCCAATCGTGCCCCGGATCCTGCTGAAAGTGACAGTCGGCAAACGCCAGCCACGCGCCGTCCGGGGACCACATCGGACCAAAATAAAGATGCTCGCGATGGGCGGCGATCAACTGGCGCTTCTGTCCCTCCAGATCGCTGGTCCAGATTTGATATCCCTGCGGACTTGCCAGGTGAAAGGCGACCCGCTTCCGATCCGGACTGAGGCTCAATCCATAGGGCAAGCCCTCACCGGCGCGGGTGAATTCCTTCGCGTCGGAGCCGTCGAGATTCACGCTGAAAATCTGGCCCACCCGATCCCGCACCACCTGCACCAGCAGGCGATCATCGCCGATCAGAAGTGCGGGCGTATAGAACACCGCCATCCGCTCCCGCGTGGCAATTTCCTCGAGCGAACCGGTCTCCAGATCGTGAATCCAAAGATGCGTCGGCGTCTGGGTATAATAGGCGTCGAAGGGTCGACCCGGGCCATCCCGGCGGGGCTCCATGCTTAGCATCACAATCCGGCGACCATCGGAAAAGGCGCCACTGGGCTGCCAGGTGGCCTGTCCCGGGCGATCAAAGGTCAAGACCCGCAAACCGGAGCCATCGGCATGAACGCAGAGGGTCTTCCCCTGGCTGGTAAACAAGATCCGACGGACAGCTGATGGCGCGGGGTGCGGCTCGAGGGATCGACAACCCACCACCAGGCTGGCACCGGCGATCTGCACCAGAAATTGCCTCCGGTTGGGTCTCACTTGCGGCTGCGAAGAACAGTTCATGGAAAGGCCGAGAGGCTAAACGCGCCTTGAGAAGGACGACAGGCAAAATCAAAGCGCCCCCTTTTCCTCTCCCCACTCCCAAGGCCCACCGGGCCGTCATTCCTCAGCCCAGGGCATCGCCCAGTGTCTCGCCGACCCCAGCGCCTCAGGCCTGTAGGGCCGGGATCAGCGCGGCGAGGTGATTCGACATCACGCAGAACGTCAGCACCCGCACTCCCCATTTCAAACCGTCGGCTATGTCCGCTTTTCGCGTCGTCCTCTGCAGTGGATCTGGCGCAGGAGGTGCCAGGGTTGTAGTTTGCCGCGGCGGCGCCGGGGATTCATAGTTTCTAGTGCCAGACGGAGGAAGACACGTAATTGACGGCATTCACTTGGTCTGAAGGCACACAGTCAAACAATCAATGTTTGACCTCATTGCCTCTTTTCTCCATCGTCTCACTTCGTTCTGCCCGGCCGACCACACGCGCGGAAACTTTTGGACAAAAGTTGGGGCCTCCCCTCAACTGATCTCGGATCATGAACAGGTTGAATTCGCTACGGGCCTGTCTCTTCGGCGTTGGGGTGGCAGCGTATGCCGTTGCCGGGGCCAGTTCTGGAATAGTGGTCCAGTGGGGCTTCGACTGGGACAGCTTTTACGCCGTACCGGCCGACGCGCTAAGCGGCGTCACCGCTGCTGCCATCGGCGGCGGGCATTCCGTGGCCTTGAAAATGGACGGATCGGTCGTGGCGTGGGGAGACAATACGTATGGCCAGCTAATCGTACCGACGGATTCTCAGCGTGGGGTACAAGCAATCGCTTGCGGAGCTTCTCACACCCTCGTTCTTAAAAACGACAGCTCAGTCCGGGCTTGGGGGAATAACGAATTTCTTCAGTCCACGATCCCGATCGAAGCGCAGACGGATGTGGTGGCCATTGCAGCCGGAGCCCGCCATTCGATGGTCCTCAAAATGGATGGATCGGTGGTCGCGTGGGGCGCCGGAGAAACGAATTTGCAGGTTTATCCTCATTATGGCCAATCGATCGTTCCCAATGCGGCCAAGCAGGACGTCCGCGCGATCGCAGCGGGCGACGACATTTCGGTGGCGTTGAAAATGGACGGTTCCGTGGTGGTATGGGGCGGATATTCGGGCAACCAATATGTGATACCCGCGGCAGCATCCAGCGATGTCATCACCATCCAAGCCGGCAACAGCCACATAATGGCCATGAGGTCCGACGGATCCGTCGTGGCTTGGGGAAATAACCGTTATGGTCAATCCATTGTGCCATTGGCCGCCCAGAGTGATGTAACGGCGATTGCCGCCGGCGGGACTCACAGCGTCGCATTAAAAGCGGATGGCTCCGTCATTGCGTGGGGAAGCAATATCCGGGGTCAGATCAACGTCCCACCGCCGGCGAAGAGCGGCGTGATTGCGATTGCCGCTGGCAATTATCAAACCATTGCCGTGGTCCAACCAACAATTCCCACAATCACGAAGCCACCCGTCGGCAGGACGGTTGCGGAATACCAAAGAACCCGTTTTGACGCGACGGCAGTGGGATTTCCGCTGAACTACCAATGGCGCAAAAACGGGATCAATATAGCGGGGGCGACAAGCGACACTTATGTACTGGAACACGCAAAACTTGGCGATGCAGGCGAATTCACGGTAGTGGTCAGCAACGAAGCCGGAAGTCTAACCAGTGCATCACCGGCGGAATTGAAAGTAACTGCTGCCGCCCCCGGTGCGGTGGTCGTTTGGGGAAACAACGACTATGGCGAAACAACCGTACCTATCGAGGCACAGAGTGGAGTCAAAGCAATTGCCGCCGGAGACGTATTCACCCTGGCACTTAGGGAGGATGGCTCGGTGGTGGCTTGGGGCTTCAATGGATACGGCCAGACGGATGTGCCTGTCGCCGCACAAAATCGGGTAACCACGATAGCTGCGGGCGAATTCCACGCCCTGGCAATTAAAACCGGGGGCGAGGTCATTGCTTGGGGAATGAACTCGGACGGACAGGCGACCGTCCCGGAAGCCGCA
>JAYTHD010000409.1:0-3493 GCA_043732975.1 Verrucomicrobiota bacterium | reverse complement strand
TCGGCACTGCGCTTCCATTGGGGCTTTACCGAGGTGACGCTGATCTGGCTGTCCCGTGACCAGCGATCAAAAGCGGCCAGCATCCTTCCTTCGGCCTGGGAAACGGAAGAGGGCAACGCATTGGTTTGCATGTCCTGCCAGCGTTCCCGGATTCCACTTTCGCGTTGCAGCAATTGCTCGCCATCGGCAAGTTGTTTGCGCAGGGCCACGATCTGTTCGGAACGAGCCGACCACGCCTTGGTCAAGGGTTCGAAGACCAACTGGTTGGCAACCCAAAGACCGACGGCCACAGCGGTGACAATCACCAGCAGTCGCTGCCGTGCGGGTCCCTCCATATCGTCCAGATTCCGCCAGGCCTGGGTCAGATTTCTAATGTTCATGGGTCAATAGATGGGGATGGCAACGGCTTAACGGGCACCCGCGGCCCACTGGAAATTGAAGGTGAATTGCATCGGCGCCTTGCCGCGGACCATGTCCAGTTGGACATCGGCCACGTCCTTGGCGGAGCGCAGGCGCTCCATGGTTTGCAGCAAGGCGGCCTGGTCGCGGGCGGTCCCGGAACAAGTCACGAGCCCGTTCTCCCGGATCTCAATGATCTTGGCGGTGACGATGCCATCCTCGGGGAAGGCCTCGGTCAGGCGTCGGAGGATGACCAGACTTCGCACCGACGTGTCGTACCACGGACGGAACTTTTTGATCTGCGCCTGGAGGTCATCGACTTCGTGGACGCGGGGGGCGATCCGGGTCCACTTCGAGTTGAGGCTGGACAGCTGGAATTGCTGCCAGCCAAAGGCCACCAGGAGCAGGATGAGCACCACGCCGACGACCTGTCCGATGGCGACCAGTTTATGGGAGGTGTAGCGTTTCGAGAACTCCTGCCAGGCCGAAATCTTGGGTGGCAAGAATTCGAACGGCGTGGGCAGATCGGCCAGAAATGCGGCGGCGACCGCGGTCGCCGGATTCACCGGTGCGCCGGCCGGCAAACGCAGGCGGGCAGCGTTTTGACCGTATTGCGTCACTTGCGACACGGTCAACCCGAGGGCGGTGGCGCGGACCTGGAGATCGGCGGCGAGGGAATCAACACCCGGACCCACACCCACCAGGCGCAGTGATTTCAACGTGGGGACCACCTCGGGAGGCAATTGTGCCAGGGTCAGGCGGAGTTCGCGCCCGGGGTTTTCCATCGGCAATTCCCACGTCCGCAGGGCCACGACCCCCTGATGATAGCTCACGACCAACTCGGCCTGGGTCGGCGAAATGATCATCGTCAAGGCACCGGTGTCCGGCGTGTCCCCCAGCAATTCGATCAGTCGCGGGGATCCCAGCGTCAGGGATACGGGCAACAATCTCGCCCCGCGCAGGATGGCCTCCAATCGGGAGATCCGGTCGCGCTGGATCGCGATCTGGGTGGCCATCTGGATGCCTGCCGGCGTTTTGAATCGTGAGCTGGCAATCGTCAAGGCCTCCGGTGGAATGGTGAAGCCCCGTTCGGCTTCCAATTGCAGGAAACTGAGCGCGTCAGCCTCCGGCAAATCGGGCAGCGGCATTAACAATGTCAGCGCCCACGAAGCCGACAGGGCGACCGTGACTTGACGTTCGCGGATCTCGGCGGCATCCAGGGCGGCCTGCAGTTCGCGGCCCAGGACCTGTGGATCCCCGGTCAATGGATCGGCCGAGAAGGTGTGATGAAAGGGCGAACCCAGTTGGGTGCTGCCATTCGCACGCCGGACGACGACGCCGTCCACCTGCGTCCCGTTCAGCGAAAGGCCCAGGACGGACGCGGGGGTTTTTGATTTGTTCCAGAATTTCATCGGAGAGTGTGGGTCAGGGTGCTGAGTTTTTGTCGGGCTTCTTCGCCCAGGGCCCACCCCAGGGAACTCAAATCCTGACGGTAGATGACTTTGGGCGTGATCCCGCCGGTGTCCAGAACCACGCGGGCCCGTCGATAGCCGCGGCCGTAGCGGCCCACGGCGGCGATATCGGCGGTGCATTGGTAACTGCGGCCGGTCAGGAAACGGCCCGCTTGGGTGATGGCCTGATTGTCCAGGACCTCGGTGACCCAGGCGACGGTCCGGCGCTTGTTGGGATTGGCCTGACGGTAAGCCACCAGGGAGGAGGCGCGGTCGGCGCCAATGCCCGGGATGCACGCGAGGACGACTTCGCTCGCGGTATTTACATTGATCAAACCCTCCATGTACGGGCCGTTGGAAAGGGTCAGGTATTCCTCGATCAGAATGAATTCATCCATCGTCATCCGACTGCGCGTGTAGAATTCGGCCAGACTCCGGAGGGTGACATTGTTGCCGCCAAAGGCGCGCAGGACCTGATTCGCCCGGTCCGTTCCCAAGGCCTGCTGGAACGTGGAGGAGAGCCGTTGGGCGAAGCCGGCCTGGGAGATGTTCACCCGCGGGGTGCCGTTGCTCAAGGTGTTGGAAATCCGACTATAGACGGTCAAATACTCGAAGAATCCCGGATCCAGACGTCCATTCCGATTGTCCTCGGGCGGAGTGACATTGCCGTCGTTCTCGTTGGCGTCCATGACACCATTGAGGTTGGCGTCCTCGCCGAAAAGCAGAAATGGATCCATGCCGTACACATGGCGCAGTTCCATGAGCGTCTCCAACGGTCCGTTCTTACAGTGGCTCGCCGGGTTGCGCAGCAGGTAGGTGTCGTCCTCCGCACCACCGCTGGCGGAGACCGTGCTGTCGGTGTCCCGCCAGTCGATGATGGCGGCGGCAATTTCCGCGGTCATGCCGGGAAGACCCTGGAGCATTTCGGTGGTCGCCGTATTGACGTTCAGCTTGGAGGATTCATCGACCAGCGCGAAGTAGGGCCGTGTGATGGTGGAGTTGGCGGTGGCCTGGGGGTCACGGCCCAGAAACCAAAAAGTGGATGCCCCAACTGGCACGGCCTCGCGGGAGTAGGTGATCGGGTCGGGCAGGACGCCGGAGGTCTCCGCCTGGCTGAGGGCGTAGATCGCGTAGCGGGTCGCACCGTCGATGGCGTGGTCGGCCTCCATCGCCGCGACCCGCTGTTCGGCGGCCCGCAATTCGAGCGAGTTGCTCTGGCCGAAATACAACGCCAGCGAAACGAGGCCCAGGGTGACCCACAGGGTGATCACCAGGACGGAACCCGTTCGTCCCGCCGCGCTGGAACGGGTGGAGCCGGTAGAGCGCAATTTCATTGGCCGCCTCCCGCCGTGCTGGTGGCATTGGTGGCCGCGCCGAGGATGATGGGAACGATCAGTTCGTGGACCGGGCGTTGCCGGTTGGCGGGAATCGTGGCTTCGTTGCGCTGCTGCGGGGGTGTGAGGGTGAGGGTTACCTTGATCGCCAGCGGCAGAGTGGTCGTTTCGTTGGTGGAGTTCCAAGTGTTCCGCCAGGTCTGTCCGTCGTAAAAAGCGAACTCGAGCAATTCCACCCCGCTGAGGAGGTGATGTTCCACGGGCTCATCCTGCACGGGCGGAAGCAGATTCCGATTGACCACGCGGACC
>JAYTHD010000408.1:0-7282 GCA_043732975.1 Verrucomicrobiota bacterium | reverse complement strand
GTGAACGAAATGTTCGTGCAGTACCGGGACCGCTTCGGGGCGAAGCGGAAGGACGGCGCACGGCCGATTCGCGGGGTGCCGTTGCCCGGCATCAGCGTGTTGCGGGATTTGCGGGTGGATGCGGTGGGATGAGGCGCGGACAACACTGGGAATTCTTGTCCGGCAAATCGTTGGGAGCCGGTTCAACGTGCGATGCGGTTGCCTTGTCCATTCACATTGTTGACCCGCGCTTGCCGCCGGCCTCCGCATGCTGCACGCTGGGGCACTTTCTATGGATTTGCGCTTCTTCCTTGGCATCGGCTCGTTGGGACTGATCACGACCGGAGCGATAGGCGACGAGCCGCCGGTTGCCCTGTTGACCGATCGGATCCGGGCCGTGGGCGCCAAGGGTGCGGGCAATGCCGATGCCCGGAAGGCGTTGCAGGAACTCTCCTCGGCCACGACGAAATCCCTCCCCGCAGTTCTGACAGCGATGAACGGCGCGAACGATTACGCGCTGAACTGGCTGCGCTCCGCGGTGGAAAGCATCGCTCAGCACGAGTTGGCCACGCACCATCCGCTGCCGATGGCGGAGCTCACCAAATTCCTGGCCGACGTCCACCAGCATCCCCAGGCGCGCCGACTGGCCTATGAGTTAATCGCCAAAGAGAACCCCGCCGCCGCCCGGGCGCTGTTGCCCGGCTTCCTCAACGACCCGAGCAATGAGCTCCGCCGCGATGCCGTCCAGCTCGTCGTTGATGCCGCCGCCGGCAAGATCAAAGCCGGTGACCGGCCAGGCGCGACCGCGGATCTCGGACAGGCGCTCCAACAGGCGCGGGATCCCGATCAAATTGAATCGATTGCCAAATCGCTCACCGATCTGGGACAAAAGGTCGATTTGCAAAAGACCTTCGGCTGGCTGACGCATTGGAAAATCATCGGCCCCTTCGACAACACCGGCGGCGCGGGCTTTGAAAAGGCATTCCCGCCCGAGCAGACCATCGATCCCGCCGGGGACTACGATGGCAAAAAGCCACATGTTCGGTGGCAGGATTACTCGACCAGAAGCGAGTATGGCGTGGTGGATTTCAATCAGCCATTCGACGCCCTGAAGGAAGTCACCGCCTACGCGACGACGGAGGTCTGGTCGGAACAAGGTCGCACGGCCGAGATTAGACTAGGTTGCAAAAACGGCTGGAAGGTTTGGTTGAACGGGCAGCTGCTTTTTGGCCGTGATGAATATCACCGCGGCGTGGAGATCGATCAGTACCGGATAACCGCGAATCTGAAACCCGGCAAAAATGTGCTGTTGATCAAATGCTGCCAGAACGAACAAAAAGAAGACTGGACGAAGGAGTGGGAATTTCAGGTCCGGATCACCGATGCGGAAGGCACGCCGCTCGCCCTCAACAAGAACCGCTGACATACGACTCGATTCCCATGTTCCTTCGAACATTTTCCCGCACGGCAACGCTGGTCATCGCCATGGTCTCCTGCCTTGGCGCCGATGATTGGACCCAATTTCGCGGCGCCAACGGGTCCGCCGCAGCGGCCACTACGGCCCGCCTTCCCGCCAAGATCGATGCCCAGTCCATCGCCTGGACGGCCGACCTTCCGGGGCGCGGGGTTTCCTCACCGATCATTGTGGGAGAGCGGGCGTTCATCACCGCGACCAGCGGGCCGAAGCACGCACGTCTCCATGTGCTCTGTTATAATCTCCGCGATGGCTCCCTGCGGTGGGAACGCCAGTTTTGGGCGACCGGGCGTACCATGACCCATGAGAAAATCAGTGGGGCAACGCCAACGCCCGCCAGCGATGGTCATTCGGTATTTGCGATTTTTTCCTCCAACGATTGCTTCGCCCTGGATTTGGAAGGCAATCTCCAATGGTTCCGTGGCCTTGGACGCGACTATCCCAACGCGAGCAATTCGCTGGGGATGTCGTCGTCACTCGCGGTCGCGGATGGCGTGGTAATCGCCCAGGTGGAAAATGACAGTGAGTCGTTCACCGCCGGTCTCGATGCGGCCACCGGTGAAAACCGCTGGAAACTGGATCGACCCAAGCGGGCCAATTGGACCTCCCCGTCGATTTTTGCCTCCGCCAACGGCAAGCCGCTGGTGGCCCTGCAATCCTTCAAAGGATTGTCCGTCGTGGAGCCGGCGTCGGGCAAGATTCTTTGGTCCTACGATGACGGCGCTTCCACGGTGGCGTCGACTACCGTTGCCGACGGCAAGTTTTATGTGCCGTCGCGCGGGCTCACCGTGCTGGAATCCGGCGGGGCGGGAGAACCGCCAAAACAACTGTGGCGCTCCGCCCAGCTGAATCCCGGGACGTCCAGCCCGCTGATCGTCGGGGGCCGCGTGTATACCTTGAATGACGGCGGCATCCTGAGTTGTGGCAACGCGCTCGACGGCAAGAGGCTCTGGCAACTCCGCCTGAAGGGCCCGTTCAGTGCCACTCCCGTGGCCGCCGGCGGCTTGATTTATTGTGTCAGCGAAAAGGGCGTGGTGCAGGTGATCGACCCGGCCAAGCCCGAGGGCGAGGTCGTCAGTGAATTCGAGTTGAACCAGACGATCATTGGCACACCGGCGATCGCTGCGGGTTCACTCTTCCTGAGGAGTGATGGCAAGCTGTGGCGCATCGGACGCGGGAGCGCCTTGTAAATCAGATCAGTTACTCATCCCCCGCCCCGCCTCAATGCACCAGGAGGGCGGCGCGGCGTTGTTCCTCGGCGAGCCAGGTACGGAGGGCCTCAACGATGCGCGCCTCCAGTTCCCGGCAGCCGTTCGTCCAGTGTTTGCGGCCGAGCAGTTGTTTCACCGCGCTGCGCAGGTGACTGAACTCCACCACCTCCGGCTCGGGCTCCGCGTCCAATCCCTTGCGCAAGGCATCGTGAAGGCGCGGGAAAAACTCCAATTCCCCCAGCTTGCCCGCCAGGCTGGCCAGTTCGCGCAGGTCCGCGGACTGCACCTGAACCTCCCGCGCCACGGGGGTTTCGCCAGCCAGTTCCTCGATCGTCGTCGGCTCCACCTCGTCCGGCACCGCGAGGCGCTTCTCCTCGGGATCCGGTCCCACGTCGGTGACCTCCAAGGCCAGGCCAAACCCGGCGAGGACCCGGCTCAGGGCGGCGGCGAACTCGGAAACGGTCACGGTTTCGCGCGACATCTCGACCTTGAAATAGTGCAGCACCGCCGCCGCGGCATGGCGCAAGACCTCCGGGTCCAGCAGCCCTTTACCACCGCCGATGATTTCCAGCGTGATCTGCTCCACCGAGCAGGGGATGACCACGCCGTCCTCACCCTTCAACCACAGGCAATCCTCGCGTAATCGTATCATGGCATCCTCAGGGTTTGGCCGCACCCGCCTCGGCCTCTTGATCCGCCAACAAAGTCATCTGGCGCTTGTCCGGACGCGGCAGGCTGGCGATCCGGGTGGCCTCATGGACAAAATCACTGACCTCCGTGAACTGCCGGTAAATGCTGGCAAAACGAATGTACGCCACCGGATCCATCAGCCGCAATTGACGCATGACACGCTCGCCGATCTCGGTACCGGCGACTTCGCGGTCAAACGTCCTCCCCAAATCATCCAAAACCCGTTCCACCGTGCCGTCAATGTCCTCGATCGAAACCGGCCGCTTCTGACAGGCCCGCTCAATTGACTTGTGAAGTTTGTCCCGGGAAAACGGTTCCCGTCGTCCATCACGTTTGAGCACAATCAATTGCTCCCGTTCAATTTCTTCATAGGTGGTAAAGCGATGTTCACAATCCAGGCACTCACGGCGGCGCCGAATCGTCGCGCCTTCCTTCGAAGCGCGGGAGTCGATCACGCGGTCTTCCTGACCGCCACATTTGGGACAGCGCATATATACCGTCCACCCCAACCGGCGGTGGTTGAGGTGTACCTACCCCACAACACCTAGGGGCGTCAATCGGATTGGTGCCATTGCGAATAACTTTTCGGAGATCGGCAACCACCAAGGCGGTGTCTGGTCAAGGCGCGACCCGACGCCAGTCCCCGTCCCGCAGGGAAGTCCCGCCGGTAGCGCGCCAGCCGGCGATCCGGCTGGTTCGGCAGCCGATAAAGTTTCGAACGGACCCGGCGCCCTTCGCCCGCCCGCAGGCCGCCGACGTGCGGGTCGCTGTGCCGGCAGACCTACACCCCTTCATTCACTTAACACTCACGGGTCCCCCGGACAGTTGCGGAGGTTGCCAGGTCAACAGGTTGTTGGTCCACGAGACGCAGAATCGATCGGCAGCATGCACCCCGTTTGACCCGAGGAGGGCGATCGCGATCGACCAGCATCCGGCGAGGAATCCGACATAACTTTCCGGGAGTTTCATAGGCAAATTGGAGACGCGGGGGCAGAGAATGGAGGATCCCAGGCGGGGCAATTGCCAAATCCGATCCGGCAGAAAATCCGTGGAAATTTTCGATGTCAAAATGGAGAAAACACCGACGGGCAACCGCATTTGTGCAAATTCGGCTTCCTGCGACCCCGATTTCGGGTAGACTGCAATCTCAAGATCATGAGATTCGGCATCAATTCGTTTCTGTTCACCTCACCGTTCACCACTGCGAGTTGCCGGCTGTTCCCGCAATTCAAGAAGTGGGGGTTTGATACCGTCGAAATCCCGGTGGAAGATCCCAGCCACATCGATACGGCGAAGGTCCGGGCGGCCGCGACCGATGCTCGCATCGCCATTGGCAGCCTCTGCGCCTGCATGGGGCCGGGACGCGATTTCCGCGGCAGCGTGGACGAACAGAAGACGGCGATGGATTATTGCACAAAGCTCGTGGACCAGGCCGTTGAGCTCAACTGCCCGACCATCATCGGCCCGCTGTACAGCGTCGTCGGCAAGGCCGACGCGGTGGAACCGAAGCAGCAGGCCAAGGAATTCGCGTTGGTCGTCAAGAATCTCAAGCTCCTGGCGGCGTATGCGGAGGCCAAGGGAATCAATCTGTGCGTCGAACCGCTGAACCGTTTTGAAACGGATTTCCTCAATACCACGGCCCAGGGACTTCGTCTGATCAAGGCCATCGGCAGCCCGATCGTTAAGCTGCATCTCGACACCTTCCATATGAACATCGAGGAAAAGGATCAGGCGGAAGCCATCCGGCGGGCCGGAAAACTCCTCGGTCACTTCCATGCCTGTGGCACGGATCGCGGCACCCCGGGCAACGACTCGCTGCTCTGGCCTCCGATTGTGAAAGCCTTGAAGGACATCAAGTACAACGGCGACGTCGTCATTGAGTCCTTCACCACCGACGTCAAGGTCATCGCCCGTGCCGCCGCCATCTGGCGCCGCATCGAGCCGACCCGCAACGAGATCGCGGTCAACGGCCTGAGAAACCTGCACAAGTTTTTTGGCAAGAAGTGACGGCAAGCCGGGACGCTCCCCACGCTGATCCCGGTGAAGTTCGTTTTGGGGATCGTCTCCCATTTCGCCTAGTTTGGGCGGGTGCCACGAGTGGAGTTCCAAAGCATCAGCAAATCGTTTGCCGGGAGGAGGGTTCTCGAGCGGATCGACTTCACGATTGCCGACGGCGAATACCTCATGTTGCTCGGGCCCAGCGGCAGTGGAAAAACCACGCTCCTTCGCCTGCTCGCGGGATTGGAGGAACCCGATGCCGGTACGCTTCGGCTCGACGGACGGGATCTTCGCGGTGTGGATCCGGCGGATCGAGACTTGTCCCTGGTTTTCCAAAATCACGCGCTCTACCCGCAGCTCACCGTGCGCGAGAATCTGGCGTTGCCGCTCCGACTTGGTCACGTGGCCGGCGCCGAGATTGCCAACCGGGTCGCCGAGATTGCTTCCGTCCTCGGTCTGACCCGTTTGCTCGAGCGATTGCCGGAGTGCCTTTCCGGCGGTGAACGCCAGCGCGTGGCGCTGGGCCGCGCCTTGACCGCGCGAACGCGGATTCTCCTGCTCGACGAACCGTTCTCGGATCTCGATCCCGGATTGCGCCTCCAACTCCGCGGCGAGCTCCTCCGATTGAGCGCCCAGTACCGCCTGACCGTGCTCCATGTGACCCACGACCAGCGCGAAGCCCTGGCCCTGGGCGATCGCATCGCGGTCCTCCACGCCGGAGTGCTGCAACAGGTCGCGTCTCCCCGCGAGATCTACGAACGACCCGCCAATGCTTTCCTGGCGCGATTTATCGGCGACCCTGCCATGAACCTGTGGCGTCGGCCGGACGGATCCTGGCAAGGCGTGCGGCCGGAACACCTCCGACTCTCCCCGCCGGGTGAAAACGTGCTGAGCGCCCCGGTCGTCCGCAGCGAATTTGCCGGTCGGGAGCAATGGTTGATCCTCGGCCATTCAGATGGCGAAATTGTCTGTCCTCTGCCCGCGGAACATCCCGCACCCACCGTGGGAAGCGTGGTCTCTCTTTTTGCCGAGGCCCGCAACGTGCGGCGCTTCGACCGGTGAATCCGGCCGGGCATTCGACTCAGTGCAACAACACGCCAGCCGGGACGATCTGCTTCTCGATCCGATCACTCTTCCACGAGAACTTGCAGCCCGCATCAAGATCCTTCTCGAAGAATTCGACCTTGAGCGCATGGTCGCCGGCGGTCAGTTGGACGGTACCCGACGACTCCTCCATGGCGTGCACGCCCCCATTGTCCACGACCTGCTTGCCGTCGATGAACAGGCGTGAACCGTCATCCGATTCGAAATTGTCCGTCAGACGAGTCCCCGCGAATTCACCCGGAGTGCGCGGGAAATTAATTTGCGCGTCGATCCGTTCCAACGCCGGCTTGGCCCCGGCCGGGATGCGCGGGAAGTCACTCAGCGAATCGGGCCATTGATAGTATTTTCCGACGAGGCCGGGCTGGAGAGCGTCGGCCGCCAGCGTGGAGACGCAGGAAATTGCGGTGGCGAGCAGGAACATTCCGGGACGATTCATGGCGAATGCTTTCAGTTTTTTGCGGCCGAAGCAAATTCGCGCCTCGGGTGACACCACCAAATAGCGGACGCGAATCCCAATGAACAGGCAACATCTCGGAGACCGCGGGGACACCGGGGGGGCGCACCTCTGATGCGTCGCAATCCGGCTCACCTGATTTGCGGAAAACAGAGGTCAAGGAATCCAGTGGACGATTCCCCTGATTCTCCGAGTCATTGATTGCGAGGGCGGATTTTGTGTTCCTGCCCGCAGTACACGCTGCGAAGGACCGCGAGGTTTTGGACTGCTGCAGTCCTCTCTCATCTTTACCCATGAAAGGCCCGACTAGACAAAGTTCAATCTTCGACTAGTTTGCCGGGATGTTGGACGCCGTCCGTGTCGCCGGTCGCT